>CAZTGY010000014.1:12722-19038 GCA_964613445.1 uncultured Chromatiaceae bacterium
ACCGGGGAAAAGGGGTCAGACTACATTTCCCCGGTCGCGCCTGAAGGCGCTCCTACCCTATTATTCCCACCATGCGCATCCTGGTCATCGAAGACGACGCCGGCGTCGCGAGCTTCATCATCGGCGGTCTCCGGGAAGCCGGGCACACGGTTGATCACGCAGCCGACGGCAAGGACGGCCTGTTCCTGGCCACCACGGGCGACTACGACGCCCTCGTCATCGACCGGATGCTGCCGAACGTGGACGGGCTGACCATCGTTCGCACGCTGCGCGCGTCGGACAACAGCACCCCGGCGCTGATCCTGAGCGCGCTGGGCGAGGTGGATGACAAGGTAAAGGGACTGCGGGCAGGCGCCGATGACTACATCGGCAAGCCCTTCGCCTTTGCCGAACTGATGGCGAGGCTCGAGGCCATCACCCGCCGCCCCGTCCGGGAGGGCAGCGACGAAATCACCGAAATGCAGGTCGGTGACCTGCACATCAACCTCCTCAGCCGGGAAGTGCGCCGGGCGGGCCAGAACATCGACCTGCAACCCCGTGAATTCCGCCTCCTCGAGTACCTGATGCGGAACCGGGACCAGGTGGTCACCCGCACCATGCTGCTGGAGAACGTCTGGGACTATCATTTCGATCCGCAAACGAACGTCATCGACGTGCACATCAGCCGCCTGCGCCGCAAGGTCGACAAGGGCTTCGAACCACCGCTGATCCACACCGTCCGCGGGGCGGGGTACAAGCTGAGTGAATCCCCTTAGGCTGCTCCGGACGTCCACGTTCCAGCTGGCCTGGTGGTACATGGGGATTTTCGGGGCCTCGGCGCTGGTCCTGATCGGCGTCTTGCGCTGGGCAACCGTCGGCTATCTCGAGCAGCAGTCCAACGCGGCCATCGAGGGCGAGCTCATCGGCCTCGTCGAGCAGTACCGGTTGCGCGGCCCCGGGGCATTGGAGGCCCTGGTGAACGCGCGGGCTGCCATCAGCCCCGGGGTGCTGACCCTGTACCTGTTCGCCGACGAGAGGCGCCAGCGACTGGCCGGCAATCTCGCCGCATTGCCGCCCGTCAGTCCCGACCCGGACGGCTGGTACAGCTTCTCGGGGATCGACGGGGCGAAGCGCCCGCTCCAGATGCGGGGCCGCGTCATCGTCCTGCCCGATGGCAAGTACCTGCTGGTGGCACAGGACCAGAGCCGCCTGGAGTCGATCCGCGCGCTCATCGACCGGGCCGCCCTGTGGGCGCTGCTGGGCGGCCTGGCACTGGCCCTCATTGGTGGCGTGCTGATGAGCTCCAGCGTCATGGGCCGCATAGACGCGATCAACCGCGCAAGCCGGCAGATCATGACCAGCCGGCTGCAAAGCCGGATGCCCGTCCGCGGCGTCAACGACGAATTCGACCAGCTCGCCGAGAACCTCAACGCGATGCTGGACCGGATCGATTCCCTGATCGAGGGTGTGCGGGCAGTCACCGACAACATCGCGCACGACCTGCGCACGCCGCTCACCCGCCTGCGGGGCCGCCTCGAGAACCTGGCGGGCCGCCCGGACCTGGACGATGACCTGCGCGGTGAACTGGCCTCGGCCATGACCGAGGCCGATCACCTGCTCGCGACCTTCCGGGCCCTGTTGCGCATCGCCCGCATCGAATCCGGCACCCACGATCGCGAATGGGCCGACGTGGATCTCAGGCCCATGCTCGAGGACGCCTGGGAGCTTTACCAGGCCGTCGGCGAGGAAAAGGAGATCGAAGTCCATCTGGGCAACGCGACGGGCTCCCTGCGGGGCGACCGTGACCTGCTGTTCCAGGCGCTCTGCAATCTCCTCGACAATGCCATCAAGTACAGCCCGCCTGGTTCCGAGGTCACTCTCGCAGTCGCCGAGACCAGTGATGTGCTGGAGATTTCAGTCGCCGACCGCGGGCCCGGCGTCCCGGCCGCAGAACGCGACAAGGTCACGGACCGCTTCTACCGCCTGGCGGCGGTTGCCGGAGTGCCGGGCAGCGGCCTGGGCCTGTCGCTGGTCAAGGCCATTGCCCACCACCACGGCGGACAGCTCGTACTCACCGACAACGCGCCCGGACTGCGGGCGACACTGCGCCTGCCGAAGGCCTCCGGCGCAGGCCCGTCGCCGGAGATGGCCCTGGCGGGTTTGCCCCGGTAGGCTTGGAGGTCAGGCTGGTAATGAAAGGATGGCGCGCATGGACCGGTTCTTCATCAGGGCGCTGATGGCGGCCATCGGCCTCTGGGCGGCAGACGCCCTCATCGACGGCATCAGCTTCGACAGCACGGGATGGCTGCTTGGGGCCGCAGTGGTTCTGGGGCTCATAAATGCCTTTGTGCGGCCACTCGCCGTGATCCTGACCTTTCCGATCACGGTGATCACCCTCGGACTGTTCCTGCTGGTGCTGAATGCCGGAATGCTCGCGCTGGCGAGTGCGCTGCTTTCCGGCTTCCACATCGTGGGCTTCTGGTCGGCGTTCTGGGGCGCGATCGTCGTCAGCCTGGTGAGCGGCATGGGCTCCTGGTTCTTCGGGCCGAAGGGCGGAATCGAAATCAACGTCCGGCGCGACTAGCCGGTATCGGGCCAGCGGGCGTCATGCCTTAGCCGGGCGCCGGGCGAAGTCCCGGCGCACGCGCTCCTCCACCTCACGGGCCTCGCGCTCGAACGAGATGTTCCGGTAGGCCGCATCGTGCCTGAGCCCGCGAACCCGCCCCGCCAGATACTCCCGGAGATAAGCCCACCGGAACCGCCAGGCCCCGATGTCCCGGTATTGCCGGACGTGGACCAGTTCGTGGGCCAGCAGGGCGAGCAGCCCGGCATCCGTATCCTCCCGCCAGCCGGCCGCCAGGTAGATGCGATGCCGGTCAACGTAGCCGCGGGGCCGGCCCCGCACGTAACGGGGCACGCCATCGTGGAGCCGGATTGCCTCGAGGTCGAGGCTCGGAAAATACCGGGTGAGCCGGGCCTGGAGCAGCGGCGGCAGGGGCTTCCCGTGGCGACCATCCCGCCGGCGCCGCATCGGGCCCGTCACTCCGCCCGCAGGGACTCGACGGGATCGAGCCCGGCAGCCCGGATGGCAGGCAAAACGCCCGCGACGAGCCCGATCACCAGCGCCACGGCGACCGCCAGTGCCATGTAGGGCCATGCCGGGCTCACCGGCAACGCCGGCACCACCACGCGAAGCAGGCCCACGCACGCGAGCCCGAGGAGTATTCCGCCGAGGCCGCCGACACCGGCCAGCAGCAACGACTCTCCCAGGAAGATGTCGCGGATCTGCCGGCGGCGCGCGCCAATGGCCTGCAGTACGCCGATCTCCGCGGTCCGTTCGCGCACCGCGATGGTCATGATCGTGAAGATCCCCACGCCGCCGACCAGCAGGGAGATGCCGCCGAGGGCCGCAACGGCGAAGGTCACCACGTTCAGCACCGACCCCAGCACGTCCAGCATCTGCTGCTGGGTCGTGATCGTGAAGTCCTCACCCCCATGCCGCGCGACCAGGACCCGGCGTATCCCCTCGACGATCTCCTCCACCGGCGCGCCCTCCTCGTACATCACGTCGATCTCGAAGAGGCCCTCCCGGTTGAAGAGCTCCAGGCCCTTGGCCACCGGGATGTATACGGCATCGTCCAGGTCGAAGCCGAACATCGTGCCCTTGGATTCCATCACGCCGATCACCGTGTAGCGCTGGCCACCCACTCGGATGCGCTCCCCGAGGGGATTGGCCGCGCCGAAGAGCTCGCTGCGGAGCTTGCTGCCGAGGACGGCGAAGGCGCGGGGCGCGTTGGGATCGTCCGGTGGCAGGAATTCGCCGAGGGCCACCCGGAAGGTCAGTGCCTCGGTCAGCTGGCTGCCGGCGCCGCTGACGATCGTCTTGCGCTCCCGGCCGCCGCCCTCCACCGAGGCGGTGCCCTGGACCAGCGGTACGATCGACCGCACGTAGGGCAGGCGCGACAGCGCCTGGGCATCGGCCAGGCCAAGCGGGCGCGCCGAGTTGAGGACCCCCGTAGGCATGCCGAACGTCTGGGCCTTGCCCGGATTCACGCCGACGATGTTGGTGCCGAACTGGGTGAACTGGGCGACCATGTAGACCCGCAGTCCCTCGCCCATGGACGTGAGCAGCACGACGGCTGCAACGCCAATGGCAATGCCGAGCGCGGTCAGGCCACTGCGGAGCCGGTGCGACACGGCCGACGTCGAGGTGAACCGGACGAGCTCGCTGGCGTTCATGGCCGCGCCATCACCTGCGAGCCATCAGCGACGGGCAAGAGCGGCCACGGGGTCGAGGCGGCTCGCGCGACGCGCGGGCAGTATGCCAAACAGCATGCCGCAACCCACGGCCAGCACGACGGCGCCGGCCACTGCCCAGGCCGGCGGGTGCAGGGCGAATTCCGGGTAGAACTGGCCGAGCAGCAGCAAGATGCCATAGCCAGCGAGGACGCCGACGAGCGCGCCCAGCAGCGCCAGGTAGATTGCCTCGGCCAGGAAGAGGCCGAGGATCTGGCCGCGACGCGCGCCGAGCGCCTTGAGCAGGCCTACCTCCTGGGTGCGCTGGCTGACCGCGACCAGCATCACGTTCATGATCAGCACACCGGCCACCAGCAGGCTGACCGCGGCAATGCCGCCAAGGGCGCGGGTCAGCGTGCCGAGGATCCCGTCGAAGGTCTTCAGCACTGCGTCCTGGGTCACGATCGTCACGTCCTCGTCGCCCCGGTGACGCGCCTTCAGGGTGTCGGCGATGAAGCGCTTCGCCGCGGGCATCGCGTCGCGATCCCTTGCCTGGATGATGATCCGGAAAAGGGCCGGCGAATTGAACAGGCTCTGGGCCAGGGCCACGGGCATCAGGACCAGCTGGTCCGCGTCCACCATCACCGAGATGCCCTGGGGCGCGAGGACGCCCGTGACCCGGCAACGCCGGTCACCGACACGGAGCCAGCGTCCCACCGGTGGCTCGCCGCGGAAGAGCTCGCGGCCAATGGTGCTGCCGACGACGCACACCGCCGCTTCCCGGTCCATGTCCCCGGGAGGCAGGAATTCGCCGGACGACATCTTCCAGCCACGGATCTCGCGGAATGCCGCGGTGGTGCCCATGACGGTCACGTCACGCTCGAGGGAGCCGGACGATGCGGCGGCCTCGCCGACGATGACCGGGGCCAGCTTGTCGATCGCGGCACTCCGCTCCAGCGCCCGTGCGTCGCCGAGCGTCAGGTCCCGTGGCGTCGCCCCGCCCAGCATCGCAGCACCGGCGCCGGTCGTTTCCGTGCGCCCGGGAAGGACGATGATCAGGTTCGTCCCGAGGGAGCGAAACTCGTCGGTGACGTAGAGGCGCGCGGCCTCGCCCAGGCCGGTGAGGACCACGACAGCCGCCACGCCGATGGCCGTGGCGAGCAGCATCATGGCCGTCCGCAGCGGGTAGCGGAACAGCGCGCCAAGCGCGACCCGGTTGCGGTCCGCGAACCTCATCCGTGGTCGTCCTGCACGATGCGCCCATCGCGCATGCGCAGGCGCCGATGGGCGCGCCCGCCGATGGCCGGGTCGTGGGTGACGACCACCAGGGTCAGGCCCTGCTCGTGCAGGTCCTCCATGATCTTCACCACCTCGCCTCCGGACGCACTGTCCAGGTTGCCGGTGGGCTCGTCGGCCAGCAGGATACGGGGCTCCATGACGACGGCGCGCGCGATCGCCACGCGCTGGCGCTCGCCACCGGAGAGCTGGTTGGGACGGTGGTCGATGCGGGGCCCCAGGCCCATGCGCTCCAGGGCCGTCCGCGCCCGGGCGCGGCGCTCCGCGGCCCTCACGCCCGCCCGCATCATCGGCAGCTCGACATTCTCGATGGCCGTCATCCGGGCCATGAGGTGAAAGACCTGGAAAACGAAGCCGATCTCCTTCTGCCGGGTGTCGGCCAGGCGGTCTTCCGGCATGGTGGACGTCTGCACGTCGCCCAGCCAGTACTCGCCCGACGTGGGCCTGTCGAGCAACCCGAGGACATTGAGGAGCGTGGACTTGCCCGAGCCCGACGGGCCCATCAGCGAGAGGTACTCCCCCCCGCCGATCGCGAGGTCGACGCCGTCCAGCGCCCGGACCAGCTGGTCGCCCACCTCGAAGGTCCGGGTCAGGCGCTCCAGCCTGATGAGCTGACCAGGCACTGGCGGGACCGCGATCACCGGCCCGGGGTCACTCGCGGACTGCGGCAGCACCATCGGCCACGCCTTCGCGATCAACCGAGGTCACGACCAGCTCGCCCGCCGCGAGCCCCGACTTGATCTCGGTGAACTCCCAGTTGGCGACGCCCTTCTCGATGTTCCTCGCCTGCAGGAGCCCGGTCGCG
>CAZTGY010000015.1:0-18623 GCA_964613445.1 uncultured Chromatiaceae bacterium
GTCGCGGTGTTCTTTTGCCAGGCGGGCGGGAGTTGGCTGGCAACCACCGCAGGCGCGGGCCCCGCCTTCGACTTATACTCCGCGCCCCATGCTCACCTTCCGGAACCTTGCCCTGCGGCGCGGCGAGCAGCTGCTGCTGAGCGACGTGGACCTCTCGCTCCACGCGGGCTGCCGCGTGGGCGTGGTGGGACGGAACGGCTGCGGCAAGTCGAGCCTCTTTGCCGTGGTCCAGGGGGACCTGGATCCTGACCGGGGCGACGTGGAGCTGTCCGGCCGCGTCCGGATCGCCAGCGTTGCCCAGGAAACGCCGCACCTGCCGGACCCCGCCATCGACTTCGTGATGTCGGGCGATGGGCTGGTCTGGTCGGCGACCAAGGCCGAGCGGGACGCGATGGCCGCCGAGGACTACGAGGCGGTCGCCGTGGCCCACCAGCGCCTCGCCGAACTGCAGGCCTACGACGCCGAGGCCCGCGCGGGCCGCCTGCTGCACGGCCTCGGTTTTCCCGCATCCACCCACGACAAGCCCGTGGGCGAGTTCTCGGGGGGCTGGCGCGTGCGGCTGAACCTGGCCCGGGCCCTGATGACGCCGTCGGACCTGCTGCTGCTCGACGAGCCTACCAACCACCTGGATCTGGACGCGGTGCTGTGGCTCGAGGACTGGTTGCTGAAGTACCCCGGGACGCTGCTGATCATTTCCCATGACAGGGAATTCCTTGATGGCGTCACCAGCCACACCCTGCACCTGAACGACGGCGGCGCGAAGCTCTACACGGGGGACTACACTGCCTTCGAGCGCCAGCGCGCCGAGCACCTGCGGCTGCAGCAGATCGCCTTCGAGAAGGAGCAGGCGGAGCGGGAGCACCTGCAGAAGTTCATCGCGCGATTCAAGGCCAAGGCGAGCAAGGCCAAGCAGGCCCAGTCGCGCATGAAGCGCCTCGCCAAGCTGGCCGGCACCGAGGCCGTACGGGCGGAGCATGCCCTGCACATCAGCTTTGATGCGCCACCGAAGCTCCCGTTCTCGCTGATCCGGTTGAACCATGCCGATGCGGGCTACCGGGCCGCGGCGCCCCGCGAGGGCAACGAGCACCTGCCTGGCGAGCCGACCTCCGAACAAGGCGACGTCGCGATCCTGTGCAACGTGTCGTTCGGCCTGGAAGCGGGCGACCGCGTGGCCCTGCTCGGGCCGAACGGCGCCGGCAAGTCCACGCTGGTGAAGACACTGGTGGGCGAACTGCCCGTGCTGGCCGGCGAGCGGAACGTCCACAATGACCTGCGCATCGGGTACTTCGCCCAGCACACCGTCGAGAGCCTGCGCGCCGGCGCGACGCCCATGGACCACCTCCGCGACATCGCCCCGGACGCGTCTACTCAGGACATGCGCAGCTTCCTCGGTCGCTGGTACTTCTCCGGCCAGCGCGCGTTCCAGTCGGTAGACGTGTTCTCGGGCGGCGAGCGGGCGCGGCTCGCACTCGCACTGATCGCCTGGCGGAAGCCCAACGTGCTGCTCCTCGACGAGCCCACGAACCACCTGGACCTGGACATGCGGGAGGCGCTTGCGGAAGCCCTGGCGGATTTCGACGGGGCGATCGTCCTGGTCTCCCACGACCGGCACCTGATCGGCCTCGTCAGCGAAACGTTCTGGCGGGTCGCGGACGGGCGCGTGGAGGCCTTCGACGGCGACCTGGACGAGTACGCCGCGTGGCTGGGGGCCCGGGCCAGCAAGTCGGCCGACGGGGCGAAGGAGCCGGCTGTCCTCCCGCCGCCGGTGGTAGCGAAGCCGCAGGGTGGGAGCCGGTCGACGGGGAAGGGTGATCCCCAGGCCGGCCGGCGCCGGCAGAAGCTGGCCCAGCTGGAGCAGGCGATGGAGGCCGTTGCGGCGGAGCTGGCCCTGCTGGAAGGCCAGCTGGCGGATCCGGCTGCGTATACCGGCGAGGCGGCGCAGCTGGTGCAGCTGACAGGCCGGCACGCCGCGGTGCGGGAGGCCCACGAGGCGCTGGAGGCCGAGTGGCTGGCGCTCTACGGGGAACTGCAGGCGGGCTGACGCCCGCCCATGAACGTCAGCCCGCCCTCAGTGGCGGCCGGAGCGCCGGTCAGGGCTCTTGGCGCGCCGATTGCCGCCGGGGATCGACGGGCTGAAGCCCCCGAACGTACCCCACCCGGAGCGACGGTCCTCCGGCTCGCGGCGGTCCCCGTGATGGGCATAGGCGCACTGGCACCTGCCCTGGTCGCAGGCAGCCAGGGGTACCGCCGGCGCCTCCTCGGGCAGGAAGCGCTGGCCCGCAAGTTCCTGGACGGCCTGGCAGGCCTGAGGCCCGGGTTTCACGGAGATCCCGTGGAATCTGCGGGTGAGCTTGCGATTGAGGCCGGCGGGCGACCTGTGGGCAGCGGGAGGCCGGCCTGTGACGGCGGGTTTGACCGGCTGGCGGGCCGGTTGGTGCGTAGCGGCAGCCGCCAGGGTGCCCCCCACGCTGGTGCCGCGGCGCTGCCGCAGGCGGAAGAGAAGTGGCACCAGAATGCCGATGGCGGCACCCAGGCTGGCCCAGAGAATCCCGTTCATCGACGCCCTCCCACCAGGGCACGCCAAGTTGGCAGGTCGGATCCTCCCAGAGCGCGCCTGGGCCGTCGCGGGAGGCGGTCACAGACCCGGGATCGGGGCTTCGCCGGGTCGGGGTGGGCCGGCAGGCGCCACTGGCGTAACCAGCCACAGCACGAGGTAGACGAGGATGCCCGGGAAGGCAGCGCTCA
Source organism: uncultured Chromatiaceae bacterium (assembly GCA_964613445.1). Classification (GTDB taxonomy): domain Bacteria; phylum Pseudomonadota; class Gammaproteobacteria; order Steroidobacterales; genus SHZI01. The sequence goes on from CAZTGY010000015.1 coordinate 2,746, forward strand.
CGAGGGACAGCAGGACGTAGCCCAGGCGCACTACCGTCGGGTCCCACCGCAACCAGTCTGCAATGCCCCCGCAGACGCCGGCGATCCTCTTGTCGGTCCGGGAACGGTACAGGCGGCGTCTTTCGGTTTCCATCGATGCACCCTGACAGGCTAGAATGGTGGATTAACCCCAATCACACCACAAAAGATCACACCACAAAAGTCGAGATCATGGCCAGGAAGAAAGACCTCAAGCTCTACCGCAATATCGGGATCGTGGCGCACATTGATGCGGGCAAGACCACGACCACCGAGCGCGTCCTGTACTACACCGGCCGCAAGCACCAGATCGTCGAGGTGCATGACACCAAGGAAGGCAAGGCCAGCACCACCACCGACTACCTCGAGCAGGAGCGGAAGCGCGGCATCACGATCCAGAGCGCCGCCGTGTCTACCGAGTGGAAGGGCTACCAGATCAACGTCATCGATACGCCGGGCCACGTGGACTTCACCATCGAGGTGAACCGCAGCCTGCGCGTGCTGGACGGCGCCGTGGTCGTCTTCGACGGCGTGGCCGGCGTCGAGCCCCAGACCGAGACCAACTGGCGCCTGGCCAACCAGTACAACGTGCCGCGCATGTGCTACGTCAACAAGATGGATCGCATGGGCGCGAACTTCGGGCATTGCGTCAAGGGCATCAAGGAGCGCCTGGGCGCCAACGTGGTGCTCTGCCAGGTACCGATCGGCAGCCACGACGAGTTCACCGGCATGGCCGACCTGATTGCTGGCGTGGGTTACGTCTGGCACTCGGACGACAAGGACAGCGAATGGGAGACCGTCTCCTTCGAGGAACTGGCGAAGCGCTTCAAGTTCGCCACCACCCGCGACAACGAGTGGATCGAGCAGTTGCCCAAGCTGCGACAGGACGCCCTGGAAACCGCCCTTGCCTTCGACGACGACGCGTTCATGGAGTTCGTCGAGAACGGCAAGTTCGATCCCGCCGTCCTCAAGGCCTGCATCCGGAAGGGCACCGTCTCCGGCAAGCTCGTGCCCGTGTTCTGCGGGTCGTCGTTCAAGAACAAGGGTGTCCAGCAGCTTCTCGACGCCGTGGTGGACTACCTGCCATACCCCGGCGAGAACGGCGGCATCGCCCTCGTGGATCCCGACGGCAAGCCCATCGGCGAGCAGCAAGTGCGCGATGACGCGCCGGCCCGCGCCCTGGCCTTCAAGGTGATCAACGACCAGTTCGGCACGCTTACGTTCGCCCGCATCTACTCCGGGGTGATCAAGAAGGGCGATACCCTCGCCAACGTCACCCGCGGCAAGAAGGAGCGGGTGGGCCGCATCGTCGAGGTCCAGGCGAATGCCACCAAGGACATCGAGGAAGCCCGGGCCGGCGACATCTGCGCCTTCGTGTCGATGAAGGACACCGAGACCGGCGATTCCCTGAGCGATCCGGATCATCCGGCGCTGCTCGAGCGCATGCGCTTTCCGGATCCGGTCATCAGCGTGTCCGTCGAGCCCAAGACGCGCGCTGACGTCGACAAGATGTCGACGGCCATCTACAAGATGGTCAAGGCCGACCCGTCGTTGCGACTGGAAGTGGACCACGACACGGGCCAGACCATCCTCAAGGGCATGGGTGAGCTGCACCTGGAAGTCACCATCGACCGGATGCGCACCGAGCTGGGCGTGGAAGCCAACATGGGCAAGCCCCGCGTCAGCTTCCGCGAGGCCTTCGGCATGACTCTCGAGCGCACCTACACCCACAAGAAGCAGTCCGGCGGATCCGGACAGTACGCCGAGATCAAGATGATCTTCGAGCCCGGCGAGCCGGGCAGCGGCGTGCAGTTCTCCGACGAGATCGTCGGCGGGCGCATTCCCCGGGAGTTCATTCCGTCCGTGGAGTACGCGATCCGCAGCGAGTGCAAGCGGGGCCAGATCGCGGGCTACGAGGTGGTGGACTTCAACGCCCGCCTGATCGATGGCAAGTACCACGACGTGGACAGCTCGGCCCTGGCCTTCGAGATCGCTGGCCGGGCCATGTTCCGCGAAGCGCACAAGGCCAGCAAGCCGAAGTTGCTCGAGCCGATCATGCGGGTCGAGGTGGTGCTGGATGCCGACTATCTGGGTGAGATCATCGGCGACTTCAACCGCCGCCGTGGTTCCGTCACGGAGCAGGGCCAGAAGGGCCTGCTGGCCTTCGTGCAGGGCTTCATCCCGCTGGCGGAAATGTTCGGTTACATCAACTTCCTGCGCTCCGCCACCAGCGGCCGCGGCACCTTCACGATGGAGTTCGGCCACTATGCCGAGGTGTCTGCGGGCCTGGTCGACAAGCTGATGGAGCGCGAGTCGAAGTAACCCGCTGTAGGAGCGCCTTCAGGCGCGACCGCGACGTCCAACAGGCCGGCCCGGAGAAGCATCCGGGCCGGCCTGTTCTATTTTGCGGACCGTGATTTGCCCGCGCTGAAATCCGGATACCGGCCCAACCCCAGCAGCAGTACGGCTCCGCCGATGAAGAGGCCCATGGCCACGTGCAGCATGGCGTCGTAGCTGCCCGTTGTGTCCCGCACCCAGCCGTAAACAGCGGGCGAGACCGAGGAGGCGAGCCCGAACGGCACGTACAGCATCCCGTAGATCCTGCCGTAGTGGGCCATGCCGAAATACCGGCCGGCCAGGAAGGCAATGAGGTCGGTCTCGGCGCCCGTGGCAAGGCCGAGGATGATCACCGAAACCACGGCGAGGCCCGCCGTGAGCCCGTCCCCGGCCAGCAGCCAGCAGGCGATGGCCGGGGCGCTCAGGAGCGGCAGGGTGACCAGCGGTGCCCAGAAGCGATCCAGCAGGAAGCCGGTCCCCACGCGGCCCACCAGGATCGCGAGGCCCTGCGTGCTGACGATGCCTGCGGCCGCCGTCAGCGAGAAGCCGTGGCCGACGAGCATCTGGGCAAGGTGCACGAAGACGCCCCCGTAGGCGAAGGCCACGCACAGGACGGAGACCCAGATCAGCCAGAAGCGGTAACCCCGGACCGCCTCACCCAGCGTGAGGCCGGGCAGGCCGCCGTCCACCGTGAGCTCGGGTGGCCGCTGCTCCACCCGGGGCTCCCGGAACAGGAGCAGGCCAACCGGGAGGGCAACGAGCAGTGGCAGCAGGGCGAGGATCGGGAAGACGAGGCGCCAGCCGAAGTTCTGGACGCTGAAAGCTGCCAACGGCGGCACGAGGATGGCGGTCAGGCTGGTGCCGACGAGCGTGATACCGAGCGCCAGGCCGCGCTGCCGGAAGAACCAGAGATTCACGCCGCGAGTCCATGTTACCGGCGTGGATCCGAAGCCGACGATGCCGACGAGCAGCCACATGAGCCAGTAGCCGACGAGTGATCCGGGGACCAGGGCCAGCGAGGCGAACGAGATGCCGAACGCCACCAGCGAAAAGAGAGCAACGGGGCGGACGCCCAGCCGGTCGCTGAGCGAGCCGTAGACGGGCGCCAGCAGCGAGCCGGCGATGCCGCAGATGGTCAGCCCGAGGCTGACGTCCCGGAACGACCAGCCGAATTCGTCATGGATCGGCCCCAGGATGAAGCCGATGGTGTTGTAGGGAATGGGGGAGGCGCCGCAGGCCACGCCGACCATGGCGGCGACCAGGACTCTCCAGCCGAGGGTGAACTCGGAGCGCGGTGGCGGTGACGGCATGGATGGCGCTCCTGACCCGGCGCCCGGGCATCGCCCTGACTGTGATTCCCGTCGCGGATTATGGTCAGTGATTCCTCCAGACTCCAGTCGTTACCTAGGAAGCCAGGCGAGTGCCCCACATGAAATTCCGGAACGCGAAGCATCTGATCACCCTGCTGGCCATCTTCGGCGCCCCGGTGGGAATGGCGGCGACGGTCACCATCACGGCCAGCACCCTGGCTCCTGTCGTGGGCGACACGTTCACCATGACCATCACGGGGGATGTACCCAATACCTTCGCGGCGACCATGGCCCTCTCCTTCGACGCCAGCAAGGTGGCCTACGTGGGCGGCGCGGCCCTGGCGCCCTGGAACGTCTTCGTCAAGAACAGCCCCGTGACGGCGAATCCGACAGTATTCGACATAGAAACACCCTCGGCCACGGCCGCCTCGCCCGGCACCTACAATGCCGCGATCCTCACCTTCCAGGCGCTGGCGCTCGGCGCCGCAAACATCGTTATCAACGACGACGGCGGCAACACCACCGGCTGGTTCGACGCCGACACGGCCGACTACATCCCGGTTACCTACACGCAGGCCAACGTACAGGTCAGCGCCGGCCCGGCGCCGGTGATCGCGGTGACCGACAGCGCTGCCCCGGTGGATGATCTTCTGGTGCCGTTCGGCCAGGTGACGGAGGGAACCACGTCGCCCGTGAAGACGGTTACGGTCACCAATAGCGGCAACCAGAACCTGGTGCTCGGCGCAGTGGCGATGGCAAATCCCCTGGATCTTCCCTATGCGCTGGTCAGCGACAACTGTACGAACCAGACGCTGACGCCCGCGAGCAGTTGCACACTGACCGTGGACTTCGCGCCAACCTCCACCGGTTCTTTCCCCGAAACCTTCGACATCCCGTCCAACGATGCGGTCCAGCCGACGGTGACCGTAACCGTCTCGGGCACGGGCACGCCGATGCCTGTTGGCAATGCGGTCATCACTGATTCAGTTGCTCCGTTCACGGATAACCAGATCCCGTTTGGCAGCGTCACCCAGAACCTGTCTGCGACACGGACGGTCACTGTCACGAACGATGGCAATGCCAACCTGACCCTGGGCCAGGTCGCCATGGCGAATCCGCTGGCCGCCCCGTTCAGCGTCGGGACGGACAACTGCTCCAACCAGATCCTCGCGCCGGCGGGCACCTGCAGCTTCCAGGTCCTGTTCGAACCCACCGCCACCGGTCCCTTCAATGACGTGCTGGACGTGCCGTCCGACGACCCCGACCTGCCGACGGTCAACATCAGCGTCACCGGCGCCGGTACGCCCGTACCGGTGGGGGATATCTCGGTCACCGATTCCGCGAGCCCGGCAAATGACCTGCAGGTTGGCTACGGGGACGTCGATATCGGATCGTCGGTCAACCAGACCATCACCGTCAGCAACGCAGGCACCGGTAACCTGGTGATCGGCACCGTGGGGAGCGCGAATCCCCTGGCAGCGCCCTTCAGCGTCGTGAGTAACACGTGTTCGGGCCAGACCCTGGCCCCGGCCGCCACATGCACGATGATCGTGGCTTTCGCGCCGGGCGCCGGGCAGCCCTACAACGACAGCTTGGGTATCCCGTCGGACGATCCGGATGAGTCGACCGTCACGGTCATGGTCAGTGGCACAGGCACTGTCGCGCCGGTCGCGTCCGGGGGAGGCGGCAGTTCCGCCGTCGACCCGGCAATGGTGCTGGCCCTCGGACTGCTGGGGGTCGCGGGCAGGCGGCGGGCAATTGCCCGCGCCGCCTAGCCTGATTTCGGCGTAAACGCGCCGCGGGCCAACAGGGATCGCACGGAGTCGTCGAAGACCCTCTCGGTGCCTGCATCATCCATTGCCGGCTGGTTCTTCGGCCAGATGGCCTGGTCGTAGATCCTCCGGTAGATCTCCGTGCGCAGGTAGGGTAGCCAGTTCTGGAAGCGGGCGTTCTGCCGGTAGTTCCGGAGTGCCTCGATGTTGACCTCGCTCGCGACGTAGCAGTCGTCCACCACCGTGCTCTGGGCGAGGACCTCGCCCTTGTAGCCGACGATCATCGACTTGCCGCCCAAGGCGCCCCCGATCACGGTCGGAGGATTTCCCGGCATGATCAGGGCGCCGCAGTTCGGGGCGATCATGTAGGCCGTGTTGTCCGCTGCCCGGGCCCGGTTCTGCACGTCCCAGATCCCGCGGGAGACCCAGGGTTCGGGCAGGGAGGCGCGGTAGAGGATTTCCGCGCCGTTGAGGGCGAAGCCCCGGTAGCTCTCCGGGAAGGAGCCCTCGACGCCCACGCTGCCACCGATATTGCCGATCTCGGTCCGGGCGACCGGGAAGAACGTGTCGAGCGTGTCGCCGTGGGTCTTTACCCACTGGTCGTAGACGTCGTGAGGCGTCGTCGAGTGCTCCACGAACAGCACCACGTTCTTCCGGTGCTTGTAGACGATCTTCCCGTGCGGATCGACCAGGAAGACGGTATTGAAGAAGCGGTCCGGGAACTCCGGCAGCTTCTCCTTGAGCTGGCCCAGGATGAACACGCCGTGCTGCTTCGCCTTGTTCCCGAGGAGTTCAGTTTCCCAGCCGGGAATCTCTGCGGCCATGGTGGCCGTGTACTCGGCGGAGGACAGGTGCAGGATCTCGTCAGCGAAGCCCTGGATGCAGCCTTCACCAAGTGCGATCAGCCGCACGGGCAGCTCGAGCGAGCAGATGTGGCAGACCAGGTCGACCATGTTCCCGATGTGGGCAAGGTTCACCTCCACCTCGCTCCGCCGGGCGCAGTGGCGGACGGTGGTCTGCAGGGCAACGGCAATATAGGGGTCGATCATCAGGCGGCCGTCTTCTTGCTGAGGTAGTCGGCCAGCTTCACCTTGTCGGCGCCGGGGATGATGGGCCGCTGGAGCTTCTCCCGGTCTTCCATGTCCATGGTGGCATCCACGGCGAGGCGCAGGGAGCCCCGGCCGTCCTTCGCGCAGCGCTCCAGCTCCCAGCTCTCCACATCCGGAATCACCCGGAACTTGCTCGATTCAGCGATGCGGGTCCAGATTGCCCATTCCACGTCATTGAGGTCGTGCACGTTCACGTCGTCATCGACCACGACTATCCGTTTCGTGATGTGGCCGACGGGAAAGAATCCGCCTGCGGCCTTGAAGGCGGCGTCCATCAGCAACCCGGGCTCGGCATCGTTCTTCTTGGCGATGGAGATGACGATGTGAGCCATGGAGCCAAACCTGGGGTCCAGGTACACGTTGATGTCCCTGATCGCCGGGAGCTGCTTGCGCAGCGCCCCGGCCAGTGCGCGTTGAATGGCGAAGGTCGCGATCGAGCCGAGCGTGTTGTGCTCGGGGTTCTTGCCCGCGAGGATCGAGTAGAACATTGCATCCCGCCGGTGGGTGATGGCCGTCACCTCGGTGACAGGCGCCGTCTCCGGGCCGTACTGGCCGGCGAACTCGCCCAGCGTATTCTCGATCTTGCGGGAGAAGTCCACGCGGCCCTCGATGATCATCTCCGCGTTGGCAGGCACCAGGAGGTCGCTGGTCTCGCACTTCACCATGTCGATGGCCTTGCCTTGCAGGGCGCCTGCCAGTTCGAGTTCTGACTGGTCGGGCGGAAGCTTGCACGATGCCGCCATCTGCAGGGCAGGTTCCACGCCCAGTGCGAGGGCGATGGGCATCGGCTCGCCCGTCTTTTCGGCGTGCTGGTAGAACTTGCGGAGGTCCGACAGCGAACTGGCGTTCACTGCGACGATGTTCCGGCCAAGGATCAGCGTGCGGTAGACGCCAACGTTCAGTTTCCCCGTGCGGGGGTTCCGCGAGATCCCGACGGCGGCCGTGATGAATGCGCCGCTGTCGAGCTCGAAAACGGTCGGGACGGGGAGGTCCGCCAAGTTGATCTCGGCGCCGGTACGGATGACTTCCTTTGCTGGACCACCGGCGACTTCACGCGGCGCGATGCCGGCCGGCTTCGCGGCCTCGAATCGCGTGTCCAGGTCCTGGGCGGTGAAGGGGTCGCCCGGCCTGCTGCCGAGCGCCCAGCCGTAGCACTCCATCCGGTTCAGCACGCCGCCGATGACCGGAAACTTTGCCCCCTTCACGTTCTCGAAAATGAAGGCCTTCCTTTCCCGCTCGATCTGCTCCATCACGGCGGGCATCTCGAACTTCGGCTCGACGGGACGACTGATCCGGTAGAGTTCCCCCCGCTCCTCGAGAATCTTCACCAGGCCTCTGAAATCCTGCACGGGGTCGTCTCCTGCCACTCGGGCTGATGTGGGTATTGTAAGGGTCCCGGCAGGGGTGCCGGCAGGCCGCTCAGGGTGTGTCCACTGGCCGGGATTGGCCCGGGGCGTGGCGTCCCCGGGGCTGTGGCCCGGACGGTCGGGTCCCTTCCCCACCACCGTCCCGGGGACGGACCGCAAGGATGGTGAGTTCCGTCCTTGCGAAGGGCACCGGGGAAAGTACAAGCTACGCCTTTCCAAAGCACTTCGCGCATGGCACTGCAGTTTCCGGCGTCAGGCACAGGCCTGGCGTGAACATCCTCGGGGTCCACATCGGGCATGACAGCAGCGCCTCGCTGCTGGTCGATGGCCATGTCGTTGCGGACGTGGCGGAGGAACGCTTCAGCCGCGTCAAGCACTTTGGTGGCCTGCCAGCCAGGAGCGTGGAGTACTGCCTGGAGGCCGGGGGGCTTAAGAGCACCGACATCGACATCGTAGCTGTCTCCTCCAGTTACCTGTTTCCCGAGCTCAGCAACCTCTTTCAGATCAGCCCGGGCACCCTGGAGATCAGCCTTGATCGCTACGGCCAGGGCTCCCCCTGCGACCGGGCAGCTGGCACCGCGGGGCTTTCGAAGCCGCCCCTCTACATCACCCGGCAGCCCCTCGATCCGGGCCGGACCAAGATCGTGCACGTCGAGCACCATCTCGCCCACGCGGCATCCGCGTATTACACGTCAGGCAGCGCCGAAAGGCAGCTGGTAGTGACGGCTGATGGCATGGGGGACATGCTGCCTCTGGCCATCTGGCAGGGAGAGCACGGCCGCCTCACGTTGCTCAGGGAATTCCCGCCGACAGCCTCCCTCGGTTGGTTCTTCAGCAACGTCACCGAGGCCCTCGGTTGGTGGCACGGTGATGGGGAGGGCACGACCATGGGCCTGGCCCCCTACGGCGATCCGACCCGGGCGGCCGGCGCGCTGGCGCCCTTCAGCCCCCGGTTCTCGGGCGGGGAACTGGTCGAGGGACACGACTTCGGCAAGGCGCATGCCTGGAACGAAACGGGTGCTGGCCACTGGCATCTCGAGGATGCCGTGCGCATTCGTGAACTGACGGATCGCTACAGTCGTGAGGACCTCGCAGCCGGAGCACAGGCCATCCTGGAACAGCAGATGGCGGAAGTCATCCTGCCCTGGCTGGATCGGACCGGCACCACGCATTTGTCCTGCGCGGGCGGGATCTTTCTCAACGTCAAGCTCAACCAGAGAATCTGGGCCACCGGCCGGCTGCGCGGCCAGCACATCTACCCGAACCCCGGGGACTCGGGGCTGGCCATGGGCGCCGCGTTGTATCTGCACCACCGTGCCAACCCCGGCGCGCCGATCCAGCAGCTCCGGCACCTCTACTGGGGGCCGGCCTACAGCGACGACCAGATTGCGAAGGTGCTGGCGGAACGCAAGCTGGAGGCTTCATTCGAGACAGACATAGCGGCAACGGTGGCCGGCTTGCTGGCTGAGGACAAGATCGTCGGATGGTTCCAGGGCCGGATGGAAGCCGGGCCCCGGGCGCTGGGCGGGCGCTCGATCCTGATGAGCCCGATGCGGGCCGAAAACAAGGACATCATCAATGCCCGGGTCAAGTTCCGCGAGGCCTTCCGCCCGTTCTGCCCCTCGATCCTGGCGGAAGATGCGCCGTCGTACCTCGAGCGCTATCGTCCCGAGGCGTTCATGATCACCTCATTCGACGTCGCGGCCGACAAGAAGCACCAGCTGCCCGCGGTGGTCCACGCCGACGGGACCCTGCGTCCCCAATGCGTGGAGGCGGCGGTTAACCCGCTATATTGGCGGCTGATCAGCGAGTTCAAGCGCCTCACGGGGGTTCCCGCGCTGCTGAATACCTCCCTCAATATCAAGGGCGAGCCGATGATCTGCAGCCCCCGGGAAGCCATCCGATGCTTCTTCGACTCCGGCATGGACCACCTGGCTCTGGGGTCCTACCTGCTTGGCAAGCCGGGCGGCAGCTGACTGGCCGCCCGCTCAGGCGGGCAGCAGGCCAGCAGACCAGAAGGCCCGGATGAGCGGGCTGCGTAACTTCCTCTCCAGGGTGAACAATCCCACTTCGTAGGGTGCCAGCGATGGCTTGACGGGGAGCATCCTGACCCGCCCTGCCAGCGGGCTGGCGTCCAGGACGATTTCGGGAACGATGCCTACCCCGAAGCCGAGGCTTACCATGCTCACGATGGCCTCGTTGCCGGCGACCTGGGCGTAGATGCGTGGTTGCACCCCAAGGGTTCGGAACCAGTGATCGGCGCGCTGGCGGGCCAGGCCGCTCTCGGGGAGGATCATCGGCGTGGCAGCCCACTTCTGCGGGTCGGGCCGCCGACGCCCGCTGCCACGCTGCCCTGGCTCCCCGGCCGGCGCGATGAACACCAGCCGGGAACGGGCAATCGGCCTGAACGCCAGGCCAGCGGGCAGTATGTCCGGCCGTGCGCCGATGGCGATGTCCTCGCTGCCTGCCATGACCCGGCCGATGGCGTGTTCCGGATCGCCCGTGTGCAGCTTCAGCTCGATGCGCGGATGTTCCCGGCGCAACTTGCCGAGCAACTCGTAGAGGAAGCTGTAGCTCGCCGTCACCGAACAGTACAGGCTGACCTCGCCCTGGAGTGTGCCGGACTGCTCCTGAACCGTGTGCCGAACCACGTCCCAGCCCGTCAGCATGTCCCGTGCCCACGCCAGGAAAGTCTCGCCCTGGCGGGTGAGGGCCACCGAGCGATTGTCCCGGTCGAACAGGACGGCACCAACCTCCGACTCCAGGAGCCGGATGCTGCGGCTCAGCGCCGATGGGCTGAGGTTGCTTGCGGCGCTGGCCCGCCCGAAGTGCAAGGCCTCGGCCAGGTGCACGAATTGCCGCAGCTGCTGGATTTCCACGGGCTGAGTGTTGCACAAAACGGCACATAACGTTGCATATATATCGTTTTACGCAACGCATTCCCGGCGCTAGAGTGCCCACCCCAGAGAACGGAGGCTTCCCCATGCAGGTCTACTACGACAAGGATTGCGACGTCTCGATCATCCGCGGCCGGAAGGTCGCCATCATCGGCTATGGCTCCCAGGGCCACGCCCACGCCGGCAACCTGCAGGATTCCGGCGTCGACGTCACAGTCGGCCTGAAGCCGGGATCCGCCTCGCGGCGCAAGGTCGAGGCCCATGGGATCAAGGTGGCCGACGTCCCCGCTGCCGTGAAGGGGGCTGACGTCGTAATGATCCTGACGCCCGACGAATTCCAGGCGAAGCTCTACACGGACGAGATCGAGCCCAACATACGCAAGGGAGCCACTCTCGCCTTCGCCCACGGCTTTTCCATCCACTTCCAGACCATCAAGCCGCGCGCCGATCTGGACGTGATAATGATCGCGCCCAAGGCGCCGGGGCACACCGTGCGCTCGGAATTCCAGGCCGGCCGCGGCATCCCCGACCTCGTTGCCGTTGCCCAGGACGCCTCCGGCAACGCCATTGCCACGGCACTTTCCTACGCCTCGGCGATCGGCGGTGGCAGAACTGGCATCATCGGCACCACGTTCAAGGATGAGTGCGAGACGGACCTCTTCGGCGAGCAGTCGGTGCTCTGCGGAGGCTGCGTCGAACTCGTGAAGGCCGGCTTCGAGACGCTGGTGGACGCAGGTTATCCGGCCGAGATGGCTTACTTCGAGTGCCTGCACGAACTGAAGCTGATCGTCGACCTGATGTACCAGGGTGGCATCGCGGACATGAACTACTCGATCTCGAACAACGCGGAGTTCGGCGAGTACGTTACCGGCCCGAAGGTCATCAACGCGGAGTCGCGCAGGGCGATGCGCGAGGCCCTCGCCAACATCCAGAATGGCTCCTATGCCAGGCGCTTCATTGCCGAGGGCGCCGCCGGTTACCCGGAGATGACCAGGGCTCGGGCCGCCAACGCGGCCCATCCGATCGAGACGGTCGGCGCCGAGCTGCGCGCGATGATGCCGTGGATCTCCGCGAACAAGATCGTGGACAAGAGCAGGAACTGAGATTCAGGTGAGGTAGTCCCGGCGTGCCTGGGCGCCGGGGCCCCTTCTGCAGGTACCGCCGGGCGGTCTAGGGAGCGAGGCCCGAAGGACCTGGCGGCTGGCCAAGAAGGCCCTTGAAGATGGTCGTGTCCTGGGAATTCACGATGCCGTTGTGGTTGAGGTCCGTGAGCGGGTTGCTCGAGCCGAGCGTGCCGCGGAGAATCGTAGTGTCCTGGCTGTTGGTGGCGCCATTGTTGTTGAAGTCGCCGTCGCAGCGATTGCCGTAATCGTCGCCATCCGCGTCGAACTGATCCGCATTGACGTGATTGATGCAGTTGTCGACGCTGTCCAGGACGCCGTCCCCGTCGGCGTCGAGCGGCAGTTGCGGGATGATTTGCCAAGCGGCGCCGTAGTCCCAGTCGAACGTTCCCTGCGTGGCGGCCCTCTTCACCTGGACGGAATAGGCGTGGCCCGCGGTGAGCAGCAGGTTGAGGTTCTCGGTATTCTCCGTCGTGCTGGCGGAACTGGCCACCAGCACCGGGCTGGCCGAGTTGGTGACGTCATACAGCAGGACGTCGAGATTGTAGAAATATGCCGTGCTGTTGAAATTGCCCGTTGATCCGCCGTTGATCCTGAGGTTCCAGACGAGGGCAAAGGTAAAGCTCGCATCAGTGGCCTGGACCGGAAAGTAGTACGTCGCAGCATCGTTGTTCGTGCCGACTGCCCCGCCGAACCGGGGATCGTAGTCGAAGCCGCGGAGCCCGGCCTGGCCGCCGCCGGAGCTGCTGTCCTGGAGGCTGTTCTTCTCGCCTGCCGCGATGATCCGGTAACTGTTCGCGATGTTGAGCTGGCCGGCACCGAACCGCCGGTCGAGCCCATTGCTAGTCTGATTGCCAACGGCCAATCGGTAGTCCGTAATGTCGGGGGCGGCGACATTGCCGCTCGTGGAGCGGAGCGACCCGGCCATTAGGGCCGCCTTGATGACTTCGGCCCGTTCCGCGTTCCATATCGTATTTGACGCCCGGTTGGTCGTGAACCGGGACACCGGGTCCGTCGACAGGGCGCTGTTGGAATGGCCTGTCTGGACAAGCAGGGAGGCGGCTGCCGAGGCTATTCCCGTAGCTTCACTCGTCGTGCTCGACGGTGCCACGAGATCCGGCTTGACCCTCCCGGCGGTATAGGTCGTGTCATAGGGCGTCAGGCCCACGTTAACGGTGCCGGCAGCATGGGCTCCATCGGAGCGGCCCACGGCAATGGCATTGAACGAACTGGAGAGTATCGGCACGTTATAGCCGCCGTTGTTGACGCCGACCATGGTGATGAACTCGTCCTGGGCGATCACCCAGTCGAGGCGCCTCAGGATGGACGAATCGTAACTCGTGCCATTGACAGTGTCGGTGGTCGTGCCGACCCAGCTGTGATTCGCGACGCGTGCGGCCGTCGACAGTGGCTGGGCACCGTTCCCCATGAGCGGCGTGCGGAGGAAGTTGCTCCCCAGCCAGGCGTTCGCCTCGTAACCGGAGATGGAATTGATTCCTGGGGCAGCGGAAGCTGTCAGGCCGTAGAAGACCCTGGCAACGTCAGTGGCGTGGCTGGAGTAGAGCCCCGATGCCCCCCCGGACTGGTCGACTATCGTCTTGCCCAGGAACTCGGTGTTGGTGACGTCCGGCATCCATGCCGAGTTGGCGCCAACCGGCACGGCGGGCTCGACCTGGCACACCGGAACGCCAAGTCCCGACGGCATCGCCGCCCCCAATTCCGCGGCCAGGGACGCGTGGCCTATGTCGTCACGATAGTCCGCGGCTACCGCCGCCAGGGGCAGGGCCACGCCGGCGACCACCGCCGGAACGGCGGCCCTGAGCGACGCGAGGGCGAAAACGCGCTGCCGGCAGCGGAGCGAGCTGTGCACGGTGACCACTTGCTGTCTGTTGGGAAGGCCGCTGGCAGTATTGCATGGAATGCTGGCGCTGCACCGGGAAGCCGCGGTGCAGCCTCGCCATGGATTATGTGCAATCGCGTGGCGCCGCCGCAGGGCCTTGCCAGGCCTCCGCGACCCGACCGGGCGGGGGCCTGTGATCCAGCCACCAGACCAGGAACAGGCAACCGGTAACGGCAAGTCCCGTACCCAGCACGAAGGTCGTCACGTAACCGAATGCGTCTGCAATCAGGCCGGCAGTGACGCCCGCGAGGGATCCGACGAGGACGACGCAACTGGCCAGTAGCGTGTAGTCGGTTCCTGCGTGCTCAGGGTCTGCCGCATCCATCATCAGCGTGAAGAGCGCCACCGTGGCCATCGTGCCAATCACGCCCTCCAGCACCGTTGCCGTCCAGAGCAGGTTCACCCCGCCAATGCCGTGGGCAGCGGCGATGTAGAGCCCGAAGCAGGCGGCCTGCCCGAGGCCGCTCGCCAGCAGCGCAAGGCGGCGGCCGGCGGCGACCACGAATGCACCGCCCAGCGCGGCCCCGACGAGGCTCGTTGCAGAACCTACGGCGCCCTTCATGAGGGCGATCGTCTCGAGGTCCAGGCCGGTATCGGCGAGGAACGGGCCCAGCAACGATGCGACCATCTGGTCGCCGAAGCGGAAGCAAAATATGAGCGCGCCCAGCGTCAGCATCGCCGGCTGCATCGCCCGCCCGGCCCAGGCCACCGCCAGTTCGGAGGTGCGGACGGGCCGGCCGACCCGGGTCGCGGCCGGCTCGCGCAATCCCGGTACAGGGAGGCAGGTCATGGCCAGCAGCGCCGCCATGCACAGGAACGTCACCGTCCAGTTCGTGCGCGCAAAGACCCACAGCAGCAGGCCGCCACCGAGGATCATCCCCAGCCTGTAGGCGCCTACCTGCAATGCATTGCCGACCCCGCGCTCCGTTGCATCGAGCATGCGGACAGCGAGACCGTCCGTCACCACATCCTGGGAGGCGGCGACGACGTTGAAGGCAAAAGCGGCCACGAACAGCAGCGCGTAATTGCCGTCCAGTTGCAGTTGAGCAAGCAGCAGGGCGCCGGCGATCGCGGTGCCCTGAAGCGCCAGCAGCCATCCCCGCCGGGTGCCGCGCTGGTCGAGCACTGGTGCCCACAGGAACTTGAAGGCCCAGGGGAGGGCGAGGAGGCCGAGCGCGCTGATGGCCGTCAGCGACAGGCCGGCATCGCGGAGCAGGACCGGCAGCGCCAGGGTGAAGAACCCGTAGGGGAGGCCCTGGGCGAGATACAGGGCGAAGAGCAGCGTGGTCTTGGCGGTCAGGCTGGCGGGCGGCGAGGCACTCACCGGCACAGTACAGCCCTGAGGTGGCCGTCCCCTTGTTCACAGTGAGTTGACAAACCAGGACCCCATAGGAGCAATGGTTCTTTGGTCAGGGGCCTGCGCGTGCTATTGATCGTATGACTGCCAAGAAAAGTGTTTGACTTAACGAATAACTTATACGAATAGCTGATCCAGCGAGGGGAATGACTAATGAAGAAGCTACCACTGTTCATCGGTATGGCGGCGCTGTCCACGGCTCTGGGGGCGAACGCAGCCGATTACTTCATCACGGCCACGTCCACAATGAACGACGTCCGGCGGATTGGCGCCGCCAACATTCCGGAGATCGGGCAATACTCGACCTGTATCGCCCCGTCGCCCTGCAGTGGCGTGCTGGACCCGACGAATCCCGCCCTATGGCCGCTGCTGGACAAGGACATCACCACCTTCCCCTACGCTGATCCGAACGATCCGAACCGGGCCGTCGGCATCGAGCTCAACAACATCAACGTGGACGGCACGATTTCGGTAGTGGCCGGCACGGTCACGGCAGCGATCATCAACCAGCTGGGCGCGCTGGGCTACGCCACGTACCAGAGCGCCACCGTCCAGAACAACCTGGTGTCCGGTGACACCACGCTGCTCAATAACGACCCCCTGAGCGGCACCGTGGTCAAGAGCGTGCTCAGCAACGCCATGGTCTGGACCTACAACGCCGGTACCGGCCAGCTGAACCACCAGGCCGGC
>CAZTGY010000016.1:0-15203 GCA_964613445.1 uncultured Chromatiaceae bacterium
ACCAGCTTCTCCAGCTCCGATGAGGAATCCTGGAAATAGCGGTCGCTGGACCCGTGCCGCTGGGCCATGGCGCCCAGGGAGCCCATGCCCCGGTAGGACTTGTAGGAACGGCCCTGATACAGCTCGACCTCGCCCGGCGCCTCCTCGGTGCCGGCGAAGAGGCCGCCGATCATCGTGCAGTGGGCGCCGGCGGCGATGGCCTTGGCGAAGTCGCCGGAATAGCGGATGCCGCCGTCGGCGATCAGCGGCACGCCGGTGCCCTCCAGCGCGGCGGCCACGTCGGCCACGGCGGTGATCTGGGGCACGCCGACGCCGGCCACGATCCGCGTGGTGCAGATGGAGCCGGGGCCGACGCCCACCTTGACGCCGTCGGCGCCGGCGGCCACCAGGGCCCGCGCCGCCTCCGGCGTGACGATGTTGCCGCCGATCACCTGCAGCTTCGGGTACTGCTGCTTGATGGCGCTGATGCGGTCGAGCACGCCCTTCGAATGGCCGTGGGCCGTGTCGACGATCAACAGGTCGACGCCCGCCTCGACCAGCGCCGTGACGCGCTCGGCCGTGTCGCCGCCGGTGCCGACGGCCGCGCCGACGCGCAGCGCGCCCCGGTCGTCCTTGCAGGCGTAGGGATAGTCCTTGGCCTTCTGGAAGTCCTTGGCGGTGATCATGCCCCGCAGCTGGAAGTTCTCGGCCACCACCAGCACCTTCTCGATGCGGTGCTTGTGGAGGAGGTCCAGCACTTCCTTCTTGTCGGCGCCCTCGCGGACCGTCACGAGGCGGCTCTCGGGCGTCATGACGGACGAGACGGGCGCGTCGAGGCGCGTCTCGAAGCGCAGGTCGCGGTTGGTCACGATGCCGACCGTGCGGCCCCTGTCCACCACCGGCACGCCGGAGATGTTGTGCGCGTGGGTGATCGCCAGCACCTCCCGGATCGTCTGGTCCGGCCGGACGGTGATCGGATCGTTGACGATCCCGCTCTCGTACTTCTTGACCTGGGCGACCTGGCGGGCCTGGTCGGCGGGGCTCATGTTCTTGTGGATGATGCCCATGCCGCCTTCCTGGGCGAGGGCAATCGCCAGGCGGGCCTCGGTGACCGTGTCCATGGCGGCGGACAGGATGGGGATGTTCAGCGTGATGCCACGGGTCACGTGGGTGCGGAGGCTGACTTCCCGGGGCAGGATCTCCGAGTAGGCCGGCTTCAGGAGGACGTCGTCGAAGGTCAGGGCATCGTGGGTGATCCGCATAAGCCATTCTACGCAGGGGGCCAAGGCACGTAAACTGCACGTAAACTGGCGGCATGGCGGACACCCCCGGCAAGAAGGTCCTCTCCGTTTCCCAGCTGAACCGCATGGCGCGGCAGCTGCTGGAGAGCGACCTGCCCGTCCTGTGGGTGGAGGGCGAGGTCTCGAACCTGGCCCGGCCGGCCTCCGGGCACCTGTATTTCACCCTGAAGGACGACCGGGCCCAGGTCCGCTGCGCGCTGTTCCGCGGCCGGGGCCGCAACACCGAGGTGAACGTGGCCAACGGCCACCAGGTGCTGGCCCGGGGCCGGGTGAGCATCTACGAGCCCCGGGGCGACTACCAGCTGATCGTCGACCACCTGGAGCCGGCGGGCGAAGGCCTGCTGCGCCGCCGCCTCGAGGAGCTGAAGCGCAGGCTGGCCGCGGAGGGCCTGTTCGACGAGGCCCGCAAGCAGGACCTGCCGCCCCTGCCCCGCCGCATCGGCGTGATCACCTCACCCAGTGGCGCCGCCATCCGGGACGTGCTGCACATCCTGAAGCGGCGCTTTCCCGCCATTCCCGTGGTCCTGTACCCGGTGCAGGTCCAGGGCGAGCAGGCGAAGTTCGATATCGTGGCGGCACTGGAGACGGCGGCGGCGCGCGCGGAGTGCGACGTGCTGATCCTCGCCCGGGGCGGCGGCTCGCTGGAGGACCTGTGGGCCTTCAACGAGGAGATCGTGGCGCGGGCCATCGCCGCCTGCCCCATACCGCTGGTGTCCGGCGTGGGCCACGAAGTGGACTTCACCGTCGCCGACCTGGTGGCCGACGTGCGGGCGCCGACGCCGTCGGGAGCGGCGGAGCTGGCCGTGCCGGACGGCCGGGACTGGCTGCGGCGCGTGCAGGTGCTGGAGCGACGCCTGGCCCTGACGGCCCGGCGCATCGTCGACCTGGGCAGGCTGGCGCATCGCGCCCTCAGCGCCCGCCTCGCCCGCTGTCACCCGGGTTTCATGCTCCGGCAGAACGCCCAGCGGCTGGACGAGCTCCGCGGGCAGCTGGGCGCCGCCCTGCGCAACCGGCTCGCCCTGGACCAGTTGCGGGTGGGCAATGCGCTGGCCCGCCTGCGCAGCAACTCACCCGCCGTCCGCTTGCGCATGGCCGCCGGTCGCGTGGCCCACGCCCGGCTGCGCCTCGCCGCCGCCGCCCGCGGCCGGCTCACCGTGCCCGGCACCCGGCTGGCCGTCCTCAGCGGCCGGCTGCACACCGTCAGCCCGCTTCGCACCCTCGAACGCGGCTACGCCATCGTGCTGGATGCCGCGGGAAGCGTGGTCAGGAGCACGGCACAGGTGCAGCCTGGCGACGCCATCAGCGCCCGCGTCGCCGACGGCGTGATCAAGGGCACCGTCCGGTAGGAGCGGCTTCAGCCGCGACCGGGGATTGCGGACCCATGGTGCATCCCGCGGGCACCGGCCGAAGACCCCGCCCGCTGACGTGCGGACACGTCTTTTCGCGGGCGAGTCATCGGCCACTGCCCGCTCGGATGAACCTCGATTGCACGCCCGGACCGAGCGGCAGCACGGGCGCGTGTCCCTTCCGGCGCTCACCGTGTACTCACGGTAGCCGGAAGGGATCCCGACCGGGATGCCGCGGGCTACGGAGTCCCACGAGCGAAGCGGGTCGCGGCTGAAGCCGCTCCTACCCGGCGAAGAACGCCGCCAGGACGGGCCGGAACCGGTCCATGTCGACGAGGAAGGAATCGTGTCCCTGGATGGACGGCAGCTCGGCCAGCTGCACGTCGCGGCCGGGCGCCGCGAGGCCCGACGCAATCTCCCGCTGCTGGGCGATCGGAAACAGGATGTCGGTCTCGACGCCCGCGACCAGCACGCGCTCGGCCCGGACCTTCGCGAATCCCGCCTGCAGCGAGCCGCCGTGGTCGGCCACGTCGAAGAGGTCGCTCGCCCGGGACAGGTAGAGGTAGCAGTTGGCGTCGAACTGGCCGATGAACTTCTGCGCGTGCGCCTCCAGGTAGGCCTCCACCTCGAAGTCCAGCGCGAAGGCGTTGCCGGTCTGCCGCTCCCCGGCCACCCGCTCGCGGCCGAAGCGCTGCTCCCACTCCCGGGCGCCCCGGTAGGTCAGCATGCCGAGCTTGCGGGCCAGGCGCATGCCGGTGATCGGCCCGGCGCCGGCCGGATAGTTGCCCTCCTCCCAGGCCGGGTCCCGCCGGATCATCTCCCGCTGCAGGGACCGGATGGCGATCGAGAATGGCAAGGCCCGCGCCGCCGTGGACAGCAGCACGATGTGGCGCGAGATGCCCGGGTGCTGGATCGCGCAGGCCAGTGACGTCATGCCGCCCATCGACGGGCCGACGAGGGCGTGCAGCTGCCGGATGCCGAGGTGCTCCACGACCGCCTTGCCCGCGTTGGCCACGTCCTCCAGGCTGAGCACGGGAAACGACATCCGGTAGGGCCGGCCCGTGGCCGGGTCCGGCGCTCCCGGGCCGGTGGACCCGAAGCAGCTCCCGAGCGAATTGATGCAGATGACGAAGAAGCGGCGGGTGTCGATGGGCCGCGACGGGCCCACGATCTCCTCCCACCAGCCGGGCGACGGATCCTCGGGCGAGGACGTGGCGTGGGCCGACGGCGACATGCCCGTGAAGATCGCGATGGCGTTGTCGCGGGCCGCGTTCAGCTGGCCCCAGGTCTCGTAGGCGATGACGGGCCGGTCGAGTTGCCCGCCCCGGAGCATCTCGAACCGGCCGGGGAACTGGAAGAACTGCCGGGCCGTCGCCATAGGGCCGGGATTATGCCGCGGGAGATGCAGCCCGGGGCCGCGCCACGGCCCACTTATTCGTTATATGGATATGGTTCAGTTGCGCTTCTTGCCCAGGGTCCGGACGCGCTCGCGCCGCTTGACCTGCCGGGGCGTCAGCTTGTTCCGCCGGCCCGCAAACGGGTTCTTGCCCGCGCGCAGCTCGATGCGGATCGGCGTGCCCCGCAGGCGGAACGCCTTCCGGAAGCAGCCCGTCAGGTAGCGGCGGTAGCTCTCCGGCAGGGCCGCCGTCTGGTTGCCGTGGATCACGATCAGCGGCGGCCGGCGGCCGCCCTGGTGGGCGTAGGTCAGCTTGATGCGGCTCCGGTGGGCCACCGGCGTGGGATACGCCTGGATAGCATCCTTCAGGACGCGGTTGAGGTCCGGCGTGGGCAGGTCCCGCACCGCCGCCTCCGCCGCCCGGCGGCCGCTGTCGAGCAGGTCGTAGATGGCCGTGCCGTGCAGGGCCGAGATGAAGTGGACGTCGGCGAAGTCGAGGAACGGCAGCTTGCGGTCCAGGTCGCTCTTCACCTTGTCGCGCTGGTCAGTCGGCAGGCGATCCCACTTGTTGATGCCGATCGCGAGCGCCCTGCCCCGCTCGAGCACGAGGCCGATCAGCGAGACGTCCTGGTCCGTGAGGCTCGAGCGCGCGTCGATGAGCAGCAGCACCGCGTCCGCCTCCTCGAGGGCCTGCAGCGACTTCACGATGCTGAAGCGCTCGACCATCTCGTCCACGCGGGCCTTCCGGCGGATGCCCGCGGTGTCCACCAGGATGAAGTCGCGGCCCTCGTGGCTGAAGGGCACCTGGATGCTGTCGCGGGTGGTGCCGGCCTGGTCGGAGGTGAGCAGCCGCTCCTCGCCCAGGTAGCGGTTGATGAGCGTCGACTTGCCCACGTTGGGCCGGCCGATGACGGCGATGCGGGTGCCCACCGGCAGGGGCGAAGGCGGCGCGGCGGCGCCCTCGTCTGCCGTCGCCTCCGGCACGGCCGGCATCTCGGCCAGGATCCGCGTGGCGAGCAGGGCCAGCCGGTCGCCCTGCAGGGCGGAGATGGGCACCGGCTCGCCGAGGCCCAGTTCGTAGAACGCGGCCGCCGCCTGCAATGGCTCCCGGCCCTCGGCCTTGTTGATGGCCAGGACGGCGCGCTTCCCCGCCTTGCGAATCCGCTCCACGATGGCATGGTCGTCCGGCAGCGGGCCCTCCGCCGCGTCCACCACCAGCACGACGACATCCGCTTCGCCCACGGCGTAAGCGATCTGGCGCTCGATCAGGTCCCGCAGCGCCTTGTCGCCCGCGGTGGCCCCGGTCATCAGCCCGCCCGTGTCGATGACGATGGACAGGCGCCCGGCCAGCGTGGCGTAGCCGTAGAGGCGATCGCGGGTGAGGCCCGGGAAATCGGCCACGAGGGCGGCGCGGGTGCCGGTCAGCGCATTGAAGAGCGTGGACTTGCCGACGTTCGGGCGGCCGACGAGCGCGAATACCGGCAGCACGTCCGGGCGCCGCTATCTTTTGCTCTGCCGGAAGGCAGCCAGGTCTCCGCCATCGGTCTGCACGTAGACCATGTCGTTCACCGCGAGCGGGGGCGACGTGACCCGGTCCCGCCCGGCGCGCACCCGGGCCTGGAGCTCGCCGGTGGCGGCATCGAAGAAGTGCACGTAGCCCTCGAAGTCGCCCACCACGACGGAGCTCTGCCAGGCGGCGGGGCCCGAGATGTCCCGGTTCTTCAGGATCTCGTGCTTCCACACCTCGGTGCCGGACACGCGGGACAGCGCCGTGAGCTCGCCGCCGGCGCCGGACACGTAGACGTTCTCCAGGTCCACGGCAAGCCCCTCGTAGCTCCGCGCATCCTGCGACCAGAGCGCCTGCCCCGACTCGGCCGCCAGGGCGCTGAGTTGCCCGCGGTAGCCCACGACGTAGAGGTCATCGCCGATGGTCCGGATGGTCGCGTTGATGTCGGAGAGACGGTCGATTTCGTTGCGCCCTGACGGCGGGTCGAGGAGCACGTCCCAGCCGGGCGAGCCGTCGGCCAGCGCGTAGGTCGCAAGCTTGCCATTGTCGAAGCCGCCGATGACGACGTCCTTGACCACCACGGGCGCCCCGGTGCCGCGCACCGTGAGCCGGGGCATCACCTGCTGCACGAACCAGCGCTGGCGGCCATCGGCGATGTCGAGGGCCGTCAGCTTCCCGTCGACGGTCCGCACGAGCGCCAGTCCGCCGGCGATCGCCGGCGCCGCTAGGACCTCGCTGGTCACGTTGGCCCGCCACTTCTGGGTGCCGTCCGCCGCGTTCAGCGCCACGACCTCGCCATTGCTCGTCCCGAGGACGACGACCTCGCCATCGGTGGCCGGCCCGCCGGAGAGCTGGAGCTTGGTCTTGGTGAGCCAGAGGCGCTTGCCCTTCACCGCGTCGAAGGCGGACACCTTGCCGTCGTGGGCGGCGGCGAAGATCCGGCTGCCGTCGGAAGCCGGCTGCAGGGCGAGGCGCAGGTATTCACTGTCGGCACCGAGTCCCGCGCTCCAGACCTTCGTGACCCTGATCGTCGGCTTGAAGTTCGCGAGGTCGGCCGGCGGGCTGGCCTCCTCGTCACCGCCGAAGAGGCTGCAGCCGCCGGTGGCCAGCGCCAGCGCACCGAGCAGCAGGGTACGGCGGAGGACGCGAAGCTGCATTACGGCGCCGGCGGCGTTGCGGCGGGCGGCCCGGCCGGAGCCAGGGCGGCGCTGGCCCCGCCCAGGTCGTCGAGCTTGGCCTGCACGTAGGTCCGGTCGATCACCTGCCCCTGGACCTCGCTGTTCAGTGCCTGCTCGTACTCGCTGCGCGCCTCCGCCTGCCTGCCGATGGCGTAATACACGTCGCCGCGGATGTCATGGAAGGCGGGCGCGAAGGCGCTGGAGCCGGGACTGGCGAGCGCCTTCAGCGCCTCGTCGTACTTTTCCTGGAAGATCAGGACCCGCGCCAGCCGCAGGCGGGCGATGTGGCGGAACTCCTCCGACGTGGCGGATTCAGCCACCTGCCGGAGGTGCTCCGCGGCCTTGTCGGCATTGCCCCGGTCCAGGTACAGGCGCGCCATGGCGAGCCGTCCCTGGTCCGCGTAGGGCGACCTGCCGAACTCGGCGGCCAGCGTGGCCATGCCGGCCTCGGCCTGCTCGAGCTGCCCGGCCCGGACGGACTGCATGAAGGTCACGTAGGAGGCCGACGCCTCCTCGGCCTGCCGCTCCTGGTAGCGGTTCCACTGGTTCCAGCCAAACAGGGCGGCCAGTCCCAGGACCACGCCGGCCGCCAGGAAGATGCCGTTCTGCCGGAGCCAGCCCTTGACCTGTTCGGCCTGTTGTTGTTCTGTCAGTAATTCATCCACGACGTCATTCCCGTCAACGTTGCTGTTCGGAACTCAGACATGTGGCCGGATGGCCTGGGCCAGGTCCGCCACGGCTATCTTCTGCTGCTCGACCTCGGCCCGCAGCGGCTTCACCACCGCCGTGCCGCTGGCCACCTCGTCCTCGCCAAGGATCACCGCCACCGCCGCGCCGCTCCGGTCGGCGCGCTTCATCTGCGCCTTGAAGCCGCCGCCGCCGCAGTTGGCCTCCACCCGGAAGGCCGGCGTCGCGTTCCGGAGGCCCTCGGCGATGCGAAATGCCAGCCGGGTGGCGCCATCGCCGACGGCAACCACGTAGACGTCGGGATTCCGGTGCGGTGCCGGCAGGCCAGCCAGGGAGTACAGCTCGACCAGCCGCTCCAGGCCGATGGCAAAGCCGATCGCCGGCGTCGACTCGCCCCCCAGGTGCGCGACCAGGCCATCATACCTGCCGCCGGCACAGACCGCGCCCTGGCTGCCGAGGCGGTCGGTCACCCATTCGAAGACGGTCCGGCCGTAGTAGTCCAGGCCCCGCACCAGCCTTGGATTCACGGTGTAGGCCACGCCCGCATCGTCCAGCAGGGCCCGGAGCTCCGTGAAATGCGCCTCCGAGGCGCCGTCCAGGTACTGGGTGAGCTGCGGCGCGCCGGCGATGAGCGCCTGGAGATCGGGATTCTTGCTGTCCAGGATGCGCAGCGGATTGCGGTCGAGGCGTCGGCGGCTGTCGTCATCCAGCTGGTCGAAGCTGTCGCGGAAGTACCTGGCGAGGTCGGCCCGGTACATCTGCCGGGACTCGGAAGTGCCGAGCGTGTTGATCTGCAGGCTCACGTGCTGGATGCCGAGCAGGCGCCAGAGTCGCGCCAGCAGGATGAGCAGCTCCGCGTCGATGTCGGGCCCGGCAAAGCCCAGGGCCTCCACGTCGAACTGGTGGAACTGCCGGTAACGGCCCTTCTGGGGCTTCTCGTAGCGGAACATGGGGCCGGTGGAGAAGAACTTCTGCCGCTGGTTGCGCAGCAGCCCGTGCTCCATGCAGGCCCGCACGATGCCGGCGGTCGCCTCCGGGCGCAGCGTGATCGACATCGCGTTGCGGTCGTCGAAGGTGTACATCTCCTTCTCGACGATGTCCGTGACCTCGCCGATGGAGCGCTTGAACAGCTCCGTCCGCTCCACGATCGGCACGCGGATCTCCTGGTAGCCGTAGTCCTGCAGCAGGCCGCGGATCGTGGCCTCCACGTGCTGCCAGGTGGCGCTGGCCGGCGGCAGGATGTCCTCCATCCCGCGAATGGCCTGCAGCTCGCTCATTCGAAGCCGCCGGTCGTGGCGGGCGCGGGAGTCGCCGGCGCGGCGGCCGCGGGCGTTTCGGCAACGGGCGCCTCGGCGGCGGGAGTCGGGGCGGCGGGCGTCGCGGGCGGCGGCTCCACGGCCGGCGCCGGCATCGGCACCGGTAGCGGCAGCGTCTCGGCCGGCGGGGCAGGCTCCACGGCCGGGGTCGTCTCGACGAGGGGCGACGGGCCTGCCGGCGCGGGCCCGTTGCCCGCGCTCAGGAAATACAGCAGCAGCATGGCCAGCAGGGCAAAGCCCACCGCGGCGGCAATGGTCAGCGGGCCCGGGGTCGTCGTCAGCGGCTTCTCCAGCTCCCGGGTGACCTTCGGCGGCGCGTCCGCGCCGGGATCGGCGGCCCGGTACGCCGCCAGCACCGCCTCCTCGGACAGGCCGAGCAGCTTCGCGTAGGCCTTCAGGTGGCCGCGCACGAATACCGCGGCACCCAGCGCCGCGTAGCGCTCGTCCTCCAGGGCCCGCAGCACCGGCACCTCGAGGCGCAGCGTGAAGGCAGCCTGCTCCAGCGTCAGCGCCCGGGCCTTGCGGGCCGACCGCAACCGTTCGCCGAGGCCCAGGGCCGTGTCGTTCTTGCCATCCGCCAGCATGATTTCCGGGAGCGCTCCGGCTCAGCCCGTTGATCGCGACTGGTTGAGCAGGAGGCGCGTCTCCCGGGACTCGGGAAAGGTGCGGCGCAGCTGCTCGGCGTACCGGTTGGCCGCGGCCACGTCGTTCAGCGACTGCTCGATGCGCACGCCCAGCCAGAGCGCGGCGGGCGTGGGCTTGCCCGCCGCCAGGTACCGCTCGATGAAGCCCCGCGCCTGCAACGCGTTGCCCCGCTCGAGCGAGACGTCGGCCAGCTGGTAGAGCGCGTCGGGAAACTTCGGGTCCTGGGCCAGGGCGCCGCGCAGGTAGGCCTCCGAGCGCGCCAGGTCCACCTTCTTCGCGCAGGTGCCCGCGTTCGTGTAGAGCATCGTGCGGTTGGCGCTCTTCACGGAGAGCGGGATGGCGATGGCGCGGTCGAAGAGCTTCAGCGCCTCCTTGGGCTTGTCCTTGCGCGAGCAGGTGAAGACGGCCAGCGCGTTGAGGTTGTCCGGGTCCGAGCTGTTCAGGTCCACCGCGCGCCGGTAGTGCTGCTCGGCGCCGGCGGGGTCCTCGAGGCGCTCGAAGACCACGCCGAGCGCGGCATGGGCGGTCGCCAGGTTGGGATCCTGCTCCAGGGCCTTCTCGAGCTTGTCCCGGGCGGCGGGCAGGTTGCCCTGGCGCAGGTAGCTGACCCCGAGCTGCATGTTGTACTGGGCGGCGTCGGTGCTGGAAGCCGGCGCCGGCTCGGGCCGCGACGACGTGGTGACGCAGCCCGCCAGCGCCAGGACCAGGACAGCCAGGACCGAACCCGCCAGGACCGGCCTGCGTGGGGTCGCGCGCATCATGACTGCCACCGCACCTCGTGCAGCCGGTCGCCGAGCGACACCCGCACCCGGTTGCTGACCTGCCCGGCCAGCTGGCCGCAGGCCGCGTCGATGTCGTCGCCACGGGTGCGGCGGGTGATCGTCATGATGCCGGCCTCCAGGAGCACCTGGCGGAAGCGGGCCAGGGCCTCCGGCGTCGAGCGGCGATAGCCGCTGCCCGGGAACGGATTGAACGGAATCAGGTTGACCTTGGCCGGGCGATTCACCAGCAGCTTCGCCAGCGCGCGGGCCTGGGCCTCGGCGTCGTTCACGCCGGCCAGCATGACGTACTCGAAGGTGATGCCCACCGCGTTGGTGGCGGCGGCGTAGTCCCAGCAGGCGTCGAGCAGCTCGGCGATGGGGTGGCGCCGGTTGATCGGCACCAGCACGTTGCGCAGCTCGTCGTTGGGCGCGTGCAGGGAAACGGCGAGGGCCGCGTTGGTCTCCTGGGCCAGCTTGCGGATCTGGGGCACGAGGCCGGAGGTGCTCACGGTGACCCGCCGCCGCGACAGCTGGAAGCCCAGGTCGTCGATCAGCACGCCGCAGGCCTGGACCAGCGCCCGGAAGTTGGCCAGGGGCTCGCCCATGCCCATGAACACCACGTTGGTGATCCGGGAGCGCCCGGCCAACAGCCCGAGCTCCCGGTTGGCCAGCATCACCTGGCCGACGATCTCGGCGGCGGTCAGGTTGCGATTGAAGCCCTGGCGGCCGGTGGCGCAGAACGAACAGTCCAGCGCGCAGCCCACCTGGGATGACACGCACAGGGTGCCGCGCCCCTCCTCCGGGATGAACACCGTCTCGATCAGCTGGCCGGCGCCGGCGGCCAGCCGCCACTTGGTGGTGCCGTCGGCCGACTCCTGCACGGTGTCGATCGACGGCAGGCTGAAATCGGCCCGCCGCGCAAGCGTGCCGCGCAGGTCGGCCGAGAGGTCCGTCATCGCCGCGGGGTCGAGGACCCCGCGGCCGTACATCCAGCGCATCAGCTGGCGGGCGCGGAAGGGCTTCTCGCCCAGCGCCGCAAAGAACTGCTCGAGATCCGCCCGCGGCAGACCGATGGGCCGGAGGTCCGTCGCGGGCAGTTCCAGGGCGTCGTTCATCGACCGTCGCTCATCAACCCTATCGGGTCCGCGGACAGAGGTCGGCCTGGGCGAAGAAGAAGCCGATCTCCTGCCGGGCGGTTTCGACGGCATCGGAGCCGTGCACCACGTTCTCCTCGATGCTCGCCGCGAAATCCCGGCGGATGGTGCCCGGGTCGGCCTTCTTCGGATCGGTGGCGCCCATGATCCGGCGGTGGGCCTCGACGGCGTTCTCCCCTTCCAGGACCTGCGCGATCACGGGACCCGTGGTCATGTAGCTGACCAGGTCCTTGTAGAACGGACGCTCCCGGTGGACGGCGTAGAACGCCTCCGCCTGGGCCTTCGTGAGATGCAGCATGCGGGCGGCGACGATTTTCAGGCCGGCCTGCTCGAAGCGGCGATAGACCTCGCCGATGAGGTTCTTCTGCACGCCGTCGGGCTTGATGATGGACAGGGTACGTTCGATAGCCACAAAAACTCCTGGAATGATGACTCGGTGCTAGACGGTAAAACTTTCCCCGCAACCGCACTCCCCCTTGGCCCTGGGATTGCGGAAGCGGAAGGCCTCGTTCAGGCCCTCGCGGACGAAGTCCACGACGGTGCCATCGATGAGCTCGAGGGCCTGGCGGTCGACGACCACCCGGACCCCCTCCTGGTCGAAGACCACGTCGTCGGCGCCGACCTCCCCCGCGTGGTTCACGACGTAGGCCAGCCCGGAGCAGCCGGTGCGCCGGATGCCGATCCGCAGGCCCGGCATGGCGCCGGAGCCGAACGCGCGCACCCGTTTCAAGGCGTTCTCGGTCAGTGTGACCGCCACCGGCATCTCCTCTCGTTGAAAGGCGTCAGGGGGCTTGCTTCAACTGGGCATTGTCCCAATCTGCCAAGCAGTTGCGCAAGGCATCTTGAATGATCAGCAGCCTGCCGGCCTTCTCCGGCGGAATCCCGAGGTCCACGCCCAGTTGCCGGGGCGTCAGGCGCCCCAGGTCCGCGACGGGCGCCCCGGTGAGCAGCTGGACGGCCCGCTCGCAGGCCGCCCGGGTGTCGGGGCAGCCGAACACCCGGGCCTCCAGGCAGGCCAGCCGCCCGTCCCGGACCCAGGCGGCCAGGACGACCCAGGTGCCCGCGTCCTCCGAGCCGGCCTCGCCGCGCGCCAGCAGGGTGCCGGCCTCCTCCCCGTCCCGGGCCAGGGGTGGCCCGGCGCCCGGCGCGGCACGGCGGAGCTCCGCCACGGCACCGGCGAAGATGTCGGCGGCCCGGTCGATCTCCCCGGCCGTCGCGGGACGGCCGAAGGAGAAGCGGACCGAACTCCGGGCCAGGGCCGGCGGGCGCCCCAGGACCCGCAGCACGTAGGAGGGTTCGTCGGTCAGGCTGGTACAGGCCGAGCCGCTCGCCACCGCCAGTCCTGCCAGCGCCGCATGCAGGCTCTCGCCCTCGACGCCGGCGACGCTCACGTTGAGGATGTGGCCGGTGTTGCGCTGCGGGTGACCGTTCAGCAGCACGCCGGGGATCGCCTGCAGGCGTGACCAGAGGCGGTCCCGGAGCCGGCTGACGTGGAGGCGGTCCTCCCCGACCCGGCCGGCCGCCATCCGGAACGCTGCTCCCATGCCGACGATCTGGTGGGTGGGCAGCGTGCCGGGCCGCATCCCGCGCTCCTGCCCGCCGCCGAACATCAGGGGCTCGACCCGGCGCACGCGCTCCCGGTCGATGAAGAGCGCGCCGATGCCCTTGGGCCCGTAGAGCTTGTGGGCGGAGAGTGACAGGAGATCGACCTGCATCGCCCGGACGTCGACGGGCAGTCGCCCGGCGCTCTGGGCCGCGTCCACGTGCAGCAGCACGCCGCGCTGCCGGCACAGGCTGCCGATGGCGGCCACGTCGGTCACGTCACCCGTCTCGTTGTTCGCGTGCATGAGCGACACGAGGACCGTCTCCGGCTCGAGCGCCGCCGCCACGGCTTCCGGCGCGATGAGCCCGTCCGCGCCGGGCCGGAGCCAGGTCACGCGCCAGCCCTCGCTGGCCAGGTGCCGGCAGCTCTCGAGCACGGCCTTGTGCTCGGTCAGCGCCGTGACCAGGTGCCGGCCCCGGGACTTCCGGAAGCGGGCGGTCCCGATGATGGCCAGGTTGTCGGCCTCGGTGGCGCCGGACGTGAAGAGCACTTCATCCGGGTCCGCGTTGATGAAGCCGGCGATGGCGGCGCGGGCCTGCTCGATGACGGCAGCCGCTTGCCGGCCGGGAACGTGGGTGCCGGCCGCCGGGTTGGCGGCCAGCTCCGGCGCCCGCAGCGCGCGGGCCATGGCCTCCACCACCTCGTCCGCCACCGGCGTGCTGGCGGCGTAGTCCAGGTAGATCGTTGCGTCGCGCGCTCCGGGCACGACGTCAGTCCCGCCGGGGATTGTCGCCGGACCCCGGCGCCAGGCTGCTCAGGATCCCGCGCAGGATGTTGAGCTCGTTCTCGTCGAGGCGGGTGCGATTGAACAGGCGGCGCAGGCGGCGCATCAGGTGACGCGGGTTGGCCGGGTTCAGGAAGCCGCTGCCGAGCAGGACCCGCTCCAGGTGCGCGTAGAAGAGCTCCAGCTGGGCCGGGCCGGCCAGCGGCGACTCGGGCGGCGGCACGTCCCGCACCAGGACCTGCTGCTGGCGCAGTTCATACGCAATGATCTGGACGGCCTGGGAGAGATTCAGGGACGTGTACTCCGGGTTCGCCGGGATGTAGACGATGGCGTTGCAGAGGTCCAGTTGCTCGTTGGCCAGTCCCGAGCGTTCGGGACCGAACACGATGGCTGCCGCCTGCGTGCGGGCCCGGTCCATCACCTCGGCCGCGCACTCCCGCGGCGTCATCTCGGGACAGCCGATGCGCCGGTGGCGGGCGCTGGCCGCCAGCACCAGCCCGCAGCCTTCGAGGGCCTGCTGCAACGTCGGCACGACGCGCACGCCCAGGAGCACGTCCTGGGCCCCCGAGGCCATGGCGCGCGAATCCGTGCACAGCCACTCGTCCGGCGGGTTCACCAGCACGAGCTCGTCGAAGCCCATCGTCTTCATGGCCCGCGCCACCGACCCGATGTTGCCCGGGTGCGTGGTCTCGAAGAGGACGAAGCGGATGGCGGGCGCTGCTGTCATGCTGCTCTCATTATTCACATAGTATGCCGCTCGCTGGCGGCGCTCTGTACAATGCCGGCCCCATGCAGGCCCTCCTCAACACCGCCGTCCAGGCCGCCCGGCGTGCCGGCGACATCGCCGTCCGCGCCCTCTCGCGCCTCGACCAGCTCGAGATTCGCGCCAAGGCCCGCAACGAGTACGTGACCCAGGTGGACCAGGCCGCCGAGCAGGCGATCCTGGAGAGCATCCGCAAGCGCTACCCGGACCACGCCTTCCTGGCGGAGGAATCCGGCCGCAGTGGCGAGCACGAGTTCACCTGGATCGTCGACCCGCTGGATGGCACCACCAACTTCGTCCACGGCTTCCCGACCTTCTCCGTGTCCATCGCGCTCCGCCGGCACGACACGCTCGAGGTCGGCGTGGTCTATGACCCCTGCCGGCAGGAGTTGTTCACGGCGATGCGCGGCCGCGGCGCCCAGCTGGACGGCAAGCGCATCCGCGTCAGCGAGCGCAAGGACCTGGACGGGGCGCTGATCGGCACCGGCTTCCCCTTCCGCAGCAACACCCGGTGGATGAAGACCTACCTGCAGATGCTGGGCAGCGTGATGGAGAACACCGCCGGCGTGCGCCGCCCCGGGTCCGCCGCCCTCGATCTCTCCTACGTCGCCGCCGGCCGCCTCGACGGCTTCTTCGAGTTCGGCCTGGAAATCTGGGACACGGCCGCCGGCACGCTGATGATCCAGGAGGCGGGTGGCCTGGTGACCAACCTCACCGGCAAGGGCTCCCACCTGGACAGCGGCGACGTGCTGGCCGGCAACCCCAAGATGCACGACGCGCTGCGCGCGCTCCTCGCCCCCCACCTGAACGCGTAGGAGCGCCTTCAGGCGCGACCCGCTCCGG
>CAZTGY010000016.1:15213-18237 GCA_964613445.1 uncultured Chromatiaceae bacterium
CCGCTCCGGCGAGAATCACCTCCGCGGGTCTCGACCGGGAGCGGGTCGCGCCTGAAGGCGCTCCAGCGCGCTCACGGCATCGAGTCGATGGCGTCCTTGTCCTTCTTGACGGTCGCCACGTCGGCCGGCCCGGCCTTCAGCGCCAGCGCGACCGCGCTCGCGATGTAGATCGACGAGTAGGTGCCGATGAAGATGCCGATGCACAGGGCGATCGAGAACCCCCGCAGCGTTTCCCCGCCGAAGAACAGCATGGCCACCACGACCAGGAGCGTCACGACACTGGTGATTATCGTGCGGCTCAGCGTCTCGTTGACCGACAGGTTCATGATTTCTTCGGGCGTGCCGCGCCGGACCTTCCGGAAATTCTCGCGGATGCGGTCGAAGACCACGACCGTGTCGTTCACCGAGTAGCCGACGATCGCCAGGATCGCGGCAAGCGACGACAGATCGAAGGGAATCTGGAACAGGGCAAAGATTCCAAGGGTGATGATCGGGTCATGAAACGTGGCGACCAGCGCGCCAACCGCGAACTTCCACTGGAAGCGGAGCGCCACGTAGATCCCGATCATCAGGAAGGCGAACAACCCGGCCAGGGCGCCCTGCTCGGCCAGCTCATCGCCAACCTGGGGCCCGACGAATTCCGTCCGGCGCAGCTCCACGGAAGGATCCCCCTGCCGCAATACCCCCAGGATCCTCTCGGCTTCCTGCTGGCCGCTGACGCCCTCCCGCGGCAGGACCCGGATCATCACGTCCCGCGCGGTGCCGAAGTTCTGCACCTGCGCGTCACCAAAGCCGCCAGCCGCGAGACGGGAGCGAATGTCGCCCAGATCGGCCGGGCCGGCGTACCCGACCTCGAGGAGCACGCCTCCGGTGAAATCGATGCCGAAGTTGAGACCCCGGACACCGGGGATCAGGAGCAGCAGCGATATGCCGATCAATGTCGCGGAAATGACGGCAAGCAGGCGCCGGCGCCCGAGAAAGTTGAATGAGGTCTTCTTGTGGAAGAACTCGAAACCGGTAAATCGTCGTGTATCTGGCGCTTTATCCATATATTTCAGACTGACAGCCGCGTGAGATCCTTGCGCTGACCGTACAGCACGTTGATGATCGATCGCGTGCCCACGACCGCCGTGAACATCGAGGTAAGGATTCCCAGGCAGAGGGTCACGGCAAATCCCTTGACCGGCCCGTTGCCGAAGATGAACAGCACGAACCCGGCGATCAGCCCCGTGATGTTGGAGTCCGTGATGGTGGCGAACGCCCGGTCATAGCCGGCGTTGATCGATGCCTGGGGGCTGTTGCCATTGCGCAGTTCCTCCCGGATGCGCTCGTTGATCAGCACGTTGGCGTCCACGGCCATGCCGATCGTCAGCACGATGCCGGCAATGCCGGGCAGCGTCAGGGCGGCCTGGAGCAGGCCGAGCAACGCCACGACCATCACGACGTTCATCAGCAGCGCCAGGTTGGCGACCAGGCCGAAGACCCGGTAGTAGGCCACCATGAAGAGCGCCACCAGCGCGAAGCCGATCTCGAAGGCCAGGATGCCCCGGTCGATGTTGTCCTGGCCGAGGCTGGGGCCCACGGTGCGCTCTTCCACCTTGAAGATCGGGGCGGCGAGCGCGCCCGCGCGGAGCAGCAGGGCCAGGTCCCGCGCCTCGGTGGACTCCAGGCCCGTGATCTGGAAGCTGCTGCTGAAAACGCCGTTGATCGTTGCGACGTTGATGACCTCGCGGGACTCGCGCGGCACCTCGATCTTCTGCCCGTTGCGCTCGATGGTCTCGCGCTTCTGCTCGACGAAGACCACGGCCATGGGCTTCTTCAGGTTGGCCTTGGTCGTGTCGAGCATGCTGCGGGCGCCCTTGCTGTCGAGGCGCACGAAGACGGCGGGCTGGCCCTGCTCGAACCCCTGGCTCGCGTCCACCAGCTGGTCGCCGGTGACGATCGTGCGGCGCTTGAGCAGCACCGGTTCGCCGGTGCGGGCCTTGAACAGCTCGCAACCGAGCGGGGCGCGGCCCGTGCGCTCGGCCTCGAAGGCGTTCTCGTCGGCGCACACCAGCCGGAATTCCAGGGTCGCCGTGGCGCCGAGCACCCGCTCGGCCTGGGTCGGGTCCTGCACGCCAGGCAGCTGGACGACGATCCGGTCGAGGCCCTGGCGCTGGACCACGGTCTCCGCGACGCCCAGTTCGTTGATGCGGTTGCGCAGGGTGGTCGTGTTCTGCTGGATGGCGAAGTCCTGCCGCGCCTTGATCTGGGTGGGCGTCATGCGCGCGACGATGACCACGCCTTCCGCGGCAGCCCGGCGCTCGAACTCCAGGTCGCGATCGACGTCCCGGAGGAGCTTTTCGGCCTTGTCCGCATCGGCGGCGTCGGGAATGGTGACGCGGATCTCCTGGCCCACGACGGCAACGCTGCGGCGGATCCGGTTGTCGCGCAATTCCTTGGTGAAGTCCGCGGCGTAGGCATCGAGCCGCTGCTTGATGGCCGACGTCATGTCGACCTCGAACATGAAGTGGACGCCGCCGCGCAGGTCGAGGCCCAGGGGCGCCGGCCGAAGCCCGGTGGCGCGGAGCCACTTCGGCATCGTGGGCGCCAGGGTCAATGCCGCCGTGTAGGTCTCGCCGAGGGCTTCGCGAAGCTGGTCGGCGGCCTTGATCTGCGCGTCGACGGTCGGGAAGCCGACCGTCACGCGGCCCTCCTCCGCGAACACCGTCGTCGTCTCCAGCTTCTTCGCCGCGATGACCTCGCGCACCCGCTCCACGCCGCTGGCCTCCAGGGCCTGGCCATTCGTCAGGCTGATCTGCAGCGCCGGCTGGGGAGCGAAGAAGTTGGGCAGCGCAACGAGCGTTGACGTGGCCACGAGGACCACGACGAGGAGGTTCTTCCAGAGGGGATAACGGTTCATGTCAGTCTCAGGCGCCGAAGGTGCGGGCGGATCAGGCGTTCTTGCTCACGCGTTTTTGCTCAGGCGTTTTTGAAGGTGCCCTTCGGCATGACGGCGCCGATGGTCTGGCGCTGGACCTTGAT
>CAZTGY010000017.1:0-17806 GCA_964613445.1 uncultured Chromatiaceae bacterium
GGCTTCCTCATCCTGGTCGCGGGCGCGGCCAATGGCGTTGCAACGCCGGTGATCTTCATCTTCCTGATCTACCTGCTGCATACGACGGGTGAACTCTGCCTGTCGCCCGTCGGCCTGTCGGCCATGAACCGGCTTGCGCCCGCGCATCTGGCCAGCCTGATCATGGGGTCCTGGTTCTTTGCCTCCGCAACGGGAAACTTCGCCGCCGGCCTGATCGCCGCGGCCGCCGGCGCCAGGGAGGGGGACGGAGGGACGGCAACCCAGCAAACGGTCCTCGACGTCTATTCCACCGTCGGCTGGGTCGCCATCGGCACTGGCATCGCGGTACTCGCGGTCTCCCGGTTCATCCGGAAGCTCATGCACCTCGACACACTCACTGACGCTGAACCGGGAACGCCGGCCCCGCGTTGATGCGCAGGCCCGCTTACCCGGATAATCCTTCGGTTCGTTCATCTCCACGGAGTTGCCACCATGCCTGCCTACATTCTTTCGGTTGTCGAAATCACCAACCCGGGCCCCAATCTCAAGAAGTACACCGAGGAATCGGCTCGCCTGGCACGCCAGCACGGTGGCAAGTATGTGGTTCGGGGAAAGTCGTCGAACGTCGTTTCCGGTGAACTGTTGTCCCGGAAAGTGGTCGTGATGCTCGAGTTCCCGAGCATGGACAACCTGCGCGCGTTCTACGACAGCGACGATTACCAGAAGGGCTGCAAGCCCCTTCGGGAAGGCACCGGAATCTACGACATCGGCTTCTTCGAGTCGCCGCCGGCCGGGCTGGCATAGCGGCGATGAGGGCACCGGCGGCCTGATGCGCCTTACCGACTGCCACAACGTGGACGACTTCCGGAGGCTGGCCCGCCGCCGGCTGCCGGGACCGGTCTACCACTACATCGACGGGGCGGCCGACGACGAGGTTACCAAGGCGCGCAATACGGCTGCCTTCGACGACTGCGATCTGGTGCCGAACGTGCTGGCCGGGGTGGAGACCGTGGACCTCCGCACCACGGTCATGGGCCGTGAGATCGCGATGCCGCTGTTCCTGTCCCCAACGGCCCTGCAGCGACTGTTTCACTGGCAGGGTGAGCGGGCCGTGGCACGTGCGGCGGAGAAGTTCGGGACGTACTTCGGCATCTCGTCGCTGGGCACCGTTGGCCTGGATGAAATCGGGCAGATGGTGGACAGCCCCAAGCTGTTCCAGCTCTATATCCACAAGGATCGCGGGCTGAACAGCGCGCTGATCGCCGCCGCGAAGGCGGCCCGGTTCGACGCGGTCGCGCTGACCGTGGACACCATCGTCGGCGGCAACCGGGAGCGCTGCCTCCGTACCGGCTTCACGTCGCCGCCGCGACTCACCCTCGCGAGCGCACTTAGCTTCGCGGCGCACCCCGCCTGGGCCATCAACTACTACGCCAGGGAGCCATTCAGGCTACCCAACCTTGCCTCCCACCTGGCCGAAGGGTCGAGCATCCCCTTGTCTGTCTCGGAGTACTTCACCTCCATGCTCGACCAGTCGCTCGACTGGAAGCGCGCCGAGGCAGTCCGTGCGGAGTGGGGCGGCCAGTTCTGCCTGAAAGGGATCATGTCGGTGGCGGATGCCCGCCGCGCGGTGGACATCGGCGCCACTGCGATCATGGTCTCCAATCACGGTGGCCGCCAGCTCGACGGCAGCCGCGCCCCTTTCGACCAGCTCGCGGAGATCGTGGACGCCGTCGGGGACCGGCTCGATGTCATCTGCGACGGTGGCATCCGGCGGGGCAGCCACGTGCTCAAGGCGCTGAGCGTCGGCGCCAAGGCCTGCTCGGGCGGGCGCCTGTACCTGTATGCGCTGGCAGCAGCAGGCCAGGCGGGAGTGGAGCGGATCCTTGGCAAGCTCAGGGCTGAGATCGAACGGGACATGAAGCTGATGGGCGCGCGGTCCGTGGCCGACCTGTCCCGGGAGAACCTGCGCTGGCGGTAGACGCACACAGCCGGGCCGAGGGCCCGATAGGAGTGTTCGACTCCGGCGTCGGCGGGCTGTCGGTATGGCGCGAGATCGTGCGCGTGCTGCCCCGGGAGGATACGATCTACTTCGCTGACCAGGTCCACGTGCCCTACGGCCCGCGCGGCGAGACCGAGATCCGTGGGTTCTGCGACGTCATCTCGCGGTACCTGCTGGACCGCGGCTGCAAGGCCGTCGTCGTCGCCTGCAACACAGCCTCGGCGGCGGCACTCAAGCATCTGCGCGAAACCATCCCGCACGTGCCGACCATCGGCATGGAACCGGCCGTGAAGCCGGCGGCCGCCCTGACGAAGAACGGCATCGTGGGCATCATGGCCACGCCGGCAACCTTCCAGGGCCGCCTGTTCAAGGCAACGGCCGGGCGCCATGCGGCGCACATCAGGCTGGTCAACCAGGTGTGCGACGGCCTTGCCGAGCAGGTCGAGGCCGGCCATCTCGAGGGGCCCGGCACCGAGGCGCTGCTGCGCCGCTGCCTGGCCCCGATCCTGGAGGCCGGCGCGGACACGGTGGTGCTCGCGTGCAGCCACTACCCCTTCGTCATCGACACGATCCGCCGCATCGCCGGGCCGGAGGTTACGGTGATCGACCCGGCGCCTGCCATCGCCCGTCACCTGGGCAATGTCCTCGCGGAGCAAGGTCTGCAACGGCAGGGTTCACGCCCGGGCCAGCACGGCTTCGTGACCAGCGGTGATGCGGGACACTTCGCGAGTGCGCTCCTGCGCCTTACCGGGGTCCAGGCACCGGTAGCCGCCGTCCGGTGGAGTTCAGGCCGGCTGTTGGCGGCTACGGACGTGGCTCGGCAACGTGGGTGCACTCCGGATACGCGCGACCCCTGACCTGCAGCATGGCCCGGTCGCCCTTGCTCCAGATGAAAGTGCCAGGATCAACCACGGCGTCATAACGGACTCCGGAGGCAGTAGTAACGGGTTGCATGGGAATGCTTTCGCCATCCACCAGGAGAGTGGCCTGATCACCCGCATATCCGAGCAAGACTGACTCAACGCCGCAGGTCCAGCGGGTTGCGAAAGCAAGGGCCGTGTAGGGCGCCAGCATGACGAGGCCCAGGTTGACCGCGGCGCTGGCGGGGTCGATCGTCACCGGGTCGCTCAGCCAGCTCACCCGCCCGCCAGTCGCGATCGCCCCCCTGAACACGTAGGTGCCGCCGTCGCTCAGCCTGAAACGAGGCACTTCCAGTTCGAAGGGTACCGGCACCTGCGCACCCGCCAGGGCCCTGCGTTGCTCGGCTATCACGGGGCCGTCGGGGACGGCTGCGTCCCGCAGCTCAACCACCGATTGACTGTCCGGCGGGAGGGCCAGCCGGGCGCGATAGGTGAGGGAGCCCGTGATCGTGAGGATCTCACTGGCAGGTGTCGCCGCGGCGGGTGGCGAACCGCTGCCGGGCGGGATGCCAGCGCAGCCAGCCACGCTGCCGAGAAGAAGTCCGGCGACGGTGGCGGCACGACCATGGCCAGCATTCGGCATGGCCCGGAGTTTACGTCAGGCGACCACCGCCGCCGTAACAACGTCTCCGGGCGCAAGCAGGCCTTCGATGGCCCGGCAGGCAACGTCTTCCCCGGCCCGGGCGAGGTTCCGGTTGATGCCCGCGAGGATGGCCCGGATGGAGGCGGTGACGATGTTCGGGTCCAGCCCGGCGCCGAAGGTGCTACCCGCAATGCCGTCGACCGCCAATTCCACGATCGCAAAGGCCTGGGAGTCCGCTCCCTGACCGAGCGAGCGCTCCTCATAGGAGAGGATCCTTACCGGCATGCGCAGCGCATCAATGGCGGCGTCGATTGGGCCGTTGCCCTCCCCCTCGAGCTGAACCCGGCGGCTTCCCAGGCCGATCGTCAGACGGATGCCCTGCCGCGCGCCGCGCTCGAAGAGGTGGTGCCCGCCGTAGCGGACCGGCTCTGGCCGGTCCAGATACTCGGCGGCGAAGAGGCTCCAGATCTCATCGGCAGACACCTCGGTGCCGGTGGCTTCGGCGAGCCGCTGGACGGCGCCGCTGAACTCGATCTGCATGCGCCGGGGCATGACGACACCACGGGACATCTCCAGCAGGTAGGCCACGCCGCCCTTGCCGGACTGGCTGTTCACCCGCACCAGCGAGTCGTAGCTGCGGCCAAGATCCGCCGGGTCGATGGGCAGGTACGGGACGTTCCAGCAGCTATCGCTGGCCTGGGTCGCCATGCCCTTGCGGATCGCGTCCTGGTGCGAACCGGAGAACGCGGTGAAGACCAGGTCGCCCGCATAGGGATGACGGGGGTGCACGGGGAGCCGGGTGCAGTCCTCGCAGGTGCGGGCGATGTCGTTGATGTCCCGGAAGTCGAGCCCGGGATCGATGCCCTGCGTGTGGAGGTTCAGGGCAAGGGTCACGAGATCGACGTTGCCGGTGCGCTCGCCGTTCCCGAACAGGCACCCCTCCACGCGCTCCGCGCCGGCCATCAGGGCGAGCTCGGCCGCCGCCACGGCCGAACCACGGTCGTTGTGGGGATGGACGCTGATCACCACCGAATCGCGGCGTGCGAGATGACGGTGCATCCATTCGATCTGGTCGGCATAGACGTTAGGCGTGGCGACCTCGACGGTCGCGGGCAGGTTCAGGATGACCTTGCGCTCGGGCGTGGCGCCCCAGGCTTCGGTGACGGCATCGCATATCTGCCGGGAGAATTCGAGCTCGGTCGCGGAGAAATTCTCCGGGCTGTATTCGAGCACCCACTCGGTCTCCGGCTGCGCCTCGCAGAGCTCGCGGATGAGCCGCACGCTGTCGACCGCCATGGAGACGACCTCCTCCTGGCTCATGCCGAACACCGTCTCCCGGAACACGGGTGAGGTGGCGTTGTAGACGTGGATGATCGCCCGCCGGGCTCCGCGCAATGACTCCACCGTGCGGCGAATCAGCGGCTCGCGGGCCTGGGTCAGTACGCCGATGGTTACGTCACCTGGAATATGGCCCTGCCCGATCAGCGCCCGGACGAAGTCGAATTCCGTCTGCGACGCGGCCGGGAATGCCACCTCGATCTCCCGGAAGCCGATCTCGCAGAGCATCCGGAACATGCGCAACTTCCGGTCCGGGCCCATGGGCTCGAAGAGCGCCTGGTTGCCGTCCCGGAGGTCCGTGCTGAGCCAGGCCGGCGCACGGCTGATGACGTTGCCCGGCCAGCGGCGGTCGGGCAGGGCCACGGGCGGGAAGGCGCGGTAACGACGCTGGCCGGCAGGCATGGTCGGGACTCCTGGAGCTGGGGCAGTGCCGCTACTCTAGGCGGCCGCTCCCGGCCAGGGATTGCGAAAGTGGCTGGTTTTCCGGTCATGTATCGTCTATTCATGCCACAACGTGACCAATATTGGCAGAATATGCCTAGACTGATTAGAGGACGGCAACCCCATGACCATCGACCGCTACGACCGCCGGATCCTGGAGCTGCTCCAGGAAGACGCCCAGCTCAGCAACCAGGAGCTGGCCGAGCGGATCGGCCTCTCGCCGTCTCCCTGTCTTCGGCGGGTGCGCGCACTCGAGCAGGGCGGGCTCATCACTGGCTACCGGGCGCTGGTGGACGCCCGGAAGCTCGGCCTCACCCTGCTGGCGCTGGTGCACATCGCCATGGACCGGCACACCCCGGACCGCTTTGCCAACTTCGAGAAGGAGGTGGCCCGCCTGCCCGAGGTCCTCGAGTGCCTCCTCATCACCGGGCAGGAGGCCGACTACCAGCTGAAGGTGATCGTGCAGGACATGGACGCGTACCAGGCGCTGTTGCTGAACAGGATTACCCGGATCGAGGGCGTCTCCGGCGTGCACTCGAGTTTCGTCCTGCGTTCTGTGATCGACCGCACTGCCTTGCCCTTGCCGCCGGCGTAGCCAGCCACCCTATACTTCCGGGCATGTGCCACCCGCAGACCCGAGGGCACGCCAGCGCGCTTTTCGCCTGTGCACTGGCCCTGGCCGCCGGCCTCCTGCCGGCGACCGCGTCGCTGGCGCCCGTGGCCACAGACGACCGGGTGATGAGGGCAATCCCCCCGAAGGCCATCAACGAGTTCGTCCTCACCGACCAGGACGGCAAGCCCTTCGGCCTGCGCCAGCTCAAGGGCCGCCCGGTCCTCGTGTTCTTCGGTTTCACCAACTGCCCGCTCGCCTGTCCCACCGCCATGGCCCAGTTGCTCTCCGTTTCCCGCGGGTCGGATGGCGACGCACGGGAGGCCCGGGTAGTGATGATCAGCACCGATGGTGAGCGCGACACGCCGGCGGTCATGAAGCAGTACCTGGCCAGGCTGTCGCCTGACTTCATCGGGCTAACCGGGCCGCCAAAGGAGGTTGGAAGGATCGCCGCGCAGTTCTCCGCGGTCTTCTTCCGGGGCCGGGCTGCAGACAGGTCCGGCAAATACCTCGTGGAGCATACGACGCAGATCTATCTCCTGGATCGCGCCGGCCGTCTGCGGGCCACCTTCTTCGACGCGCCCGTCGACACGCTCGCTGATGTCACCGCCGCCGTCGCCCGCGAGGAGCAGATTTCACATAAGGCCCGATAATCCGGGGACTGGGCCGTCGATTGTGCTACCCGGTTCTGGACACGCCGCCGGCACCTGAGGTTATCCTTGCCCCAATGGCCAGCTAATAGGCCTCACTTCGAAAACAAGAAGAAGGCCCTATGCCTCGAGTGTCCGCATCCCGGGGGATCCTGATTGCACTGGCCTTGGCCACCGGCCAGTCCTGGGCCGACAATGTGAATGGCACCTGGTCGAACGTTACCGACTGGCCGCTCATTCCGATCCACGCCGTCCTGCTGCCCGACGAGCGCATCCTTTCCTACGGCAGTTCTGCCAACGGCCTCCAGGGCGGACGC
Organism: uncultured Chromatiaceae bacterium; assembly: GCA_964613445.1. Classification (GTDB taxonomy): domain Bacteria; phylum Pseudomonadota; class Gammaproteobacteria; order Steroidobacterales; genus SHZI01. The sequence goes on from CAZTGY010000017.1 coordinate 6,838, forward strand.
TTCCTGTATGACGTGTGGGATCCGTCCGGCGGCCTGGCGGGCGGCCACCTCACGCTGCCCAACCAGACGGTAACGGACATTTTCTGCAGCTCGCAGGTCGTCCTGCCCGGCGGGACCGACGTGTTCATCGCGGGCGGCGACGTGTGGAACGGCACCCAGGTGCTCAACAGCGCGAACCCCAACACGAACCTGTTCCGGCTGTCCGACAATACGCTCAACACCCAGAACAACATGAACAGGGCGCGCTGGTATTCCACGTCCACCGTCCTGACGAACGGCGAGATCTATGTGCAGGGAGGAACGTCCGGCACCGACCGGCCGGAGGTGCGGCAGGCAAATGGCACATTCCGGCTGCTGTCCGGCGCCAACACCTCCAGTTACGACTTCATGTACCCCCGCAACTGGGTAGCCCCGGGTGGCCTCGTTTTCGGCTACGACAGCGGCGGCAAGATGTACACGGTGAATCCAGCCGGCACGGGGACGTTCACCAGCAAGGGCACATTCACCGGACCGACCGGCAATGACGCCAGCGCCGTCATGTTCCGCCCCGGGCGAATCCTGCAGTTCGGCGGCAACTCCAACCTGGCACGCATCATCGACGTCAACGGCGCCAACCCCGTCGTGACCACCACCGGCAACCTGCTGAAGAAGCGGGTGCTCGTGAACGCCACGGTGCTGCCGGACGGGAAGGTGCTCGCCACCGGCGGCAGCGGGGCCTGGAACACGATGACGGAGGTGACGAATTACGCGGAGATCTGGGACCCCGGTACCGGCGTCTGGACCCAGCACTCCAGCGGGGTCAAGGCCCGCCTCTATCATTCGGTCGCGCTGCTGCTTCCCGACGCCAGCGTGCTGGTGGGTGGCGGTGGCGCCAACAGCCCGACCACCAGCCTGCCGCAGAACAATACCAACATCGAGGTCTACTACCCGCCCTATCTCTACGGCCCGGGTGGCGGGTTTGCCTCCCGCCCCGCCATCACCGGCGTCCAGAACCTGGCCACCAGTACCGCGGCCAATCCCCTGGTGAACGTCGGCGAGACCTTTCCGGTGGACTGGACCGGGACCGGCACTGTCAGCCGGGTGACCCTGGTGAAGACCGGCTCCGTCACCCACAGCTGGAACATGGACCAGCGCTTCGTCGAGGCGACGTTCAGGCTGAGCGGCAACCGGGTCATGGTCCAGGCGCCGACCCGGGCCGCCGATGCGCCGCCGGGCTTCTACATCCTCTTCCTGCTGAACGCGACGGGCACGCCCTCGGTGGGCAAGATCGTGGAGATTCCCGTCGCTGCCACGCCGAATCCGGCCGTGACGCCGGCGCTGTCGGCGCCGGGTAACCAGGCGGGACCGCAGGGCACGGCGGTCAACCTGCAACTCAGCGCCACGGACCCGAACGGTGACGAACTCGGCTACGCCGCCACGGGCCTGCCGGCGGGCCTGTCCATCAATCCGCTCACGGGACTGATCAGCGGCACACCAACGACACCGGGCAGCTATAACGTCGTCGTAGCGGCCAGCGATGGCGTGAACACCGCTTCCGCCAACCTGGTCTGGCAGATCTCCCAGATCGCCCCGCTGGTGCTCGCGCCGCTGCCGCCACCAGCGCCGGTCGTCCACGGCTCGACCGTCAGCCTTGCCGGCGTCGTCAGCAACGGCGTTGTCCCGCAATACCGCTGGTATTTCGACGACGGCACGCCGGAGACGGCCTGGTCCACCTCGCCAGCGATCGAGCACGTGTTCGCCCAGCCCGGCGTCTACTACGTCACGCTCACCGTGACGGACAGCCGCGGTATCCAGCAGTTCAGCACGGTGCCGGTCACGGTGCACTTCCCGCTGACCGCGCAGGCGCCGGCGTCTTCCGGCAACCTCGCCTACGGAGCGCCCGGCGGTGGCACGGACCGGCTGTGGGTAGTCAACCAGGACAACAATTCCGTCAGCGTGTTCAATTCGGCCAGCAACGCGCGCCTGGCGGAGATCCCGGTGCAGCAGGCGCCCCGGGCGATCGCCATCGCGCCGGACGGCTCGGTCTGGGTCACCAACAAGCAATCGGCATCCATCAGCATCATCGATCCGGCAACCCTGGCGGTCAGCGCGACGATCCCGCTCCCGCGGGGCTCGCAGCCGTACGGCCTGGTCTTCGCGCCGGGCGGTAGCGCGGGCTACGTCGTCCTGGAGGGCATCGGGATGGTGCTGAAGCTCGCTGTGGCTTCGCGCCAGGTGCTGGGCGAGGCAGCGGTGGGCCCGCATCCCCGCCACGCATCGATTTCCGGTGACGGTACCACCTTGTACGTCTCGCGCTTCATCACGCCCCCACTGCCCGGCGAGGATTCCGCCGTCGTTCAGCCCGGCCTGGCGGGCGGCGAAGTGGTCGAACTGGCGGCCGGCTCGATGCAGGTGGTGCGGACGATCGCCCTCCGGCACCTGTCAGTGCCCGATACCGCGATCCAGGGCAGCGGCGTGCCGAACTACCTGGGCCCCGCGGTCATTTCGCCGGACGGGACCCAGGCGTTCGTCCCCTCGAAGCAGGACAACATCCGGCGGGGAACCCTGCGCAGCGGCCTGAACCTCAACTTCCAGAACACGGTACGCGCCATTACCTCCCGGCTCGACCTGTCTACCGACACCGAGGATCTCGGCCGGCGGATGGATCACGACAACGCCAGCGTCACCAGCGCCATTGCCTTCGACAAGCTCGGGGTCTACGCCTTCGCCGCCCTGGAGACCAGCCGCGAGGTGGCCGTCGTGTCGGCGCACACGGGCATCGAGGTCCTGCGGGTGGACGTCGGGCGGGCGCCCCAGGGCCTGCTGGTTTCACCGGACGGGACCCGCCTGTACGTCAGCAACTTCATGGACCGCACCGTCGACGTGTTCGACATTGCACCGCTGGTGGTCGACGGGATCACCAGTGTGCCTCACCTGGCCACCTTGCAGTCGGTGACCGGGGACCTGCTGCCGCCCACCGTGCTGCTGGGCAAGCAGCTGTTCTACGACGCCCGGGACCCGCGGCTGGCCCTGGACCGCTACATGAGCTGTGCGGCGTGCCACAACGACGGCGGCGGCGATGGGCGTGTCTGGGATATCACCGGAATGGGTGAGGGCCTGCGCAACACGATCAGCCTCAGGGGGCGCGCCGCGGGCCATGGCTTCCTCCACTGGAGCAACAACTTCGACGAGCTGCAGGATTTCGAGGGCCAGATCCGCACTCTGTCAGGTGGCACCGGTCTGATGAGCGATGAGGCGTTCAACGCCGGGACGCGCAACCAGCCGCTGGGCGATCCGAAGGCGGGACAGAGCGCGGACCTGGATGCGCTCGCGGCCTACGTGGCCTCGCTGGCCTCCTTCGACCCCAGTCCCGCGCGGAACACCGATGGCAGCCTGACGGCAGAAGCCGCCGCGGGCCGGGACGCGTTTGCCCGGCTGAACTGCGCGGCCTGCCACGGCGGCAACGATTTCACGACGAGTGGCTCCGGAACCCTCGTGGACGTGGGCACGCTGAAGGCGGCGAGTGGCCAGCGCCTGGGCGGTCCCCTTACCGGCATCGATGTCCCGACGCTGCGGGACGTCTGGGCGACGGCACCGTACCTGCACGACGGGTCTGCGGCGACCCTCGGAGCCGCCATTGCGGCTCACGCCGCCGTGCCTGCTTCCGACCTGCAGGCACTGGTGGCGTACGTGGCGCAGATCGGTGGTGACGAGGGCCCGGCGCCCATCGCCGACCAGGACGACGACGGGGTCGTCGATGCCTTGGACAACTGCACCCTGGTGGCGAACCCGGCCCAGTGTGACTCGGACGCCGACGGCTACGGCAACCGCTGCGACGCGGATCTGAACAACAACGACGTCGTCAACGCACAGGACAGCGTGCTGTTCCGTGGGGCACTGGGCCAGCCCAGCATTGCGCCGACCTACAATCCGGCCGACCTGAATTGCAGCGGAAGCGTGAACGCCCAGGACAACGTGTTGTTCCGCAGCCTGACCGGCCAGCCCCCGGGGCCATCTGGCCTGGCGCCCTGACAGCCGCTCCCGCCCTGGCCGTCGATCAGGCGACGACCATGAAGCTTGCTTCGGTTTCTGCCACCAGGGAGCCGTCGTCGGCCTTCAGCATTCGCCCTTCGAGAAATGCCACCTTGCCCTTCCGGCGCACGAGGCGACCCTCGAGCAGCACGCGGGTACCAATGACCAGCGGCTGGCGATAGCGGATCTCGCAGCGGGCGGTGTGGGCGCGGATGCCCTTGAGGAACATCCAGTTGGCCATGACGTCGTCCAGCGCGCTGAAGACGATGCCGCCGTGGGTCAGCTGGTCGTAGCCGCCATGGTCGGGGCCCGGAGTGAACTCCGAGCGGCAGACGTCCTGGTCATCGATGTGGAAGCGGAGCCGCAGCCCGACCGGGTTGCCGGGGCCGCAGACGAAACAGCGATTGGCATCGGGTCGCACCACTCCTATGCTAGCTGCGGAGGTGGCCCGTGGCCTACGACCCGAACAATATTTTTGCGAAGATCCTGCGTGGGGAGGTGCCGTCCCACAAGGTCTACGAGGACGATGCAACCATTGCGATCCTCGACGTCATGCCCCAGTCCGACGGGCACACGCTGGTCATTCCCAGGGCGCCGGCGGAAAGCCTCTTCGAACTGGACACCGCCAGCCTGGAAGCCGTGATCCGGACGGGCCAGCGGATGGCGCTGGCGGTGCGCCGCGCGTTCCATCCCGACGGCGTCACGCTGATGCAGTTCAACGGGGCGGAAGCCGGCCAGACCGTCTTCCACTTCCACCTGCACGTGGTACCTCGCTACGCCGGGCAACCGCTTCGAGCCCACGGGCGTGGCTTCGCGGACCCGGCGTTGCTGGCGGAGCAGGCCACGCGCCTCCGGGCCGCGCTCGATTCCCTCCAGTCCTAGGCCGGACGCCCGATGGCCAGCGTGAAGCCGGCCCAGGCGGCCGCCACGCCGAGCGTCACCTGCAGGCCGACCGTGGCGAACGCGGTCCCCGTCTGGCCCGCCCGCAGCAGCACCAGGGTCTCCAGTGAGAAGGCCGAAAAGGTCGTGTAGCCGCCGAGCAGTCCGGTGACCAGGAGCAGGCGGGCATCGGGCCCGAGCAGTGCGCGGGATTCCGCGAGACCGGCCAGCAGCCCGATGAGCAGCGAGCCCGTGACATTGACCACCAGGGTGCCGGCCGGAAGGGAGGCCAGCACCCCGGCCCCGGGAACGAGCGCCCGCTGGGCAAGGCCGCTGGCCAGGTAGCGCAGGACCGAGCCGACGGCGCCGCCGGACGCCACGAGCAGCAGGTCGCGCACGTTCAGGGAGCCAGCTCCCGCGCCCGGGGCGGAACATTCGCAGAGCGGGAATCCCGGCTCTGCTTTTCCTTCCGCAGGTTGCGCACCGCCTTGCGGAACAGGCTGCGGAGCTCGTTGCCGTCTTCCGGCGCGGCGGCCACGCCGACGGTCACCGCCAGGCGCCGCATGGCGTAGTCGAAATCCTGGGTCCCCGAGAAGACGTCGTGCCGGATCCTGTTGGCAACCGCGTCCGCAGCGGCCCGTCCACAGCGGGGCAACAGGATGACGAACTCGTCGCCGCCATACCGGGCGCAGAGATCGCCGGCCCGCGTCGCCCGCTGGATGCTGGCGGCAACGGCACGGAGCGCCCGGTCGCCGGCCTCGTGGCCAAACCGGTCGTTGATCTGGCCAAGCTGGTCGACATCAATCATCAGCAGTGCACTGGGCGCCCCCGACCGGCCGGCCGCGGCGTGCTCGGCCTCCGCCAGGCTGCTGAAGCTGCGCAGGTTGTAGAGCCCCGTCAGGTCGTCCCGTTCGGCGAGGAAGCGGATGGTTCGCGTGGCCCGGTCCAGGTCGCTGGACAGGGCGCTGGTGAGGAAGGCCACCAGCAACGTCGGGGCCAGCTCGGCAAAGAGGGCGATGAGGGCGGGCATCGCCAGGCCGTCCAGGCCCTGGCCCAGCACTCCAACGAGCAATCTCGCCACCAGGATCATGGCAAGCAGCAGTCCCGTGGCACTCCGGCCCAGCAGCAGGGCAGCCGTCACGACCGGCAGGAGATAGAGGTGGCTGAGGGGCCCCGCGCTCTCGCCGGCCTGGGCGATGAGGGCGGTGATGAACAAGGCCATCGCGACGGTCTCCAGCACCAGCCGCAGGCGCGGCTCGTTCCGGAGGCGCGGCACCAGCGGCATCGCGAGCACGGCGACGCCGAAGGTCAGGAGCGTCAGGAACCAGGTCGTGGAGCTGGTGATGGCTTCCCGGGCGACGAAGTAGAACAGCGCCGTGACCAGCAACAGCAGCAGCTGGACCTCCCGGATGCTCCGCGCGATACCCTGCAAGGCGTCCATGCGGAGCGTGCTAGTTGGCGCGGGTCTGGAGGACCGGGCCGCTGCCCAGCAGACGGGTGGCCTGCAGGAGGCCCGCTTCCGCGTCGCCGGCGCCCAGCTCCACGTCGGGCGTTATTCCCTGACCCTGGATCGACACCCCGGAGGGCGTGAAGTAGCGGGACGTCGTCAGCTTGATCGCCCGTCCGCCTGACAGCGGCATCACCGTCTGCACGGAACCCTTGCCAAACGTGCGGGTGCCGACGATCGTCGCTCGCCGGTGAGCCTGCAAGGCGCCAGCCACGATCTCGGAAGCCGACGCGGAAGCGCCATTCACCAGGACCACCAGCGGCGCGCCGGCGAGCAGGTCGCCCGGTGCCGCATCGTGCCGGAACGTCGCATCCCGGGTCCGGCCGCTGGCCGTGACGATGATGCCTTCGTCGAGGAAGCTGTCAGCCACGTCGACGGCGGCGTCGAGCACTCCGCCCGGATTATCCCGGAGGTCGAGCACGAGGCCACGAATGCCGTCAGCTGTCGCGTGGTTCAGGCGCGCCAGTTCGTGCCGGAGATCCTTCGCGGTGGTGTCGCTGAACTGGGAAATGCGGATATAGCCGTAGCCGCCGTCGAGCAGCCGGGAACGTACGCTGTGGACGTCCACGGCGCTGCGCTGGAGATTGAAGGCCAGCGGCTCCGCGTGGCCGTCCCGGGCCACGGTGAGGGCGACATGGCTGCCCGCGGGGCCGCGCATCCGGAGGATCGCCTGGCTCACGTTCGCGTAGTCCACAGGTTCGCCGTCGATCGCCAGGATGAAGTCACCGGCCTTGATGCCTGCCCGGTAGGCCGGCGTGCCCTCGATCGGGGTCACCACGCCAACCCGGCTGCCATCGGGTTGCAGTTCGAGGCCGACGCCAGTGTAGGTGCCACTGGTGTTGATGCGGATCTCCTCGTATTCGCGGGGATCCAGGAACTGGGAGTGCGGGTCGAGCTCCGCCAGCATCCCGCGGACGGCGTTGTCCATGAGCTGATGTTCGGACACGGGTTCCACGTACTCGCGCTTCACCCGCTCCAGAATTTCGGCCAGCACCCTGGCGTCATCGGCGGGCAGGCCGGGTGGCAGGACCGGGGGCGCCAGCAGTGACGAGGCGTTCAGGCCGGGGGGAGTGAAACCCGCCAGCACGGCACCGCCGAGGGCCAGTCCGACCCCCAGTACGACCCCGGTGAGCAGGGGCAGCAAGCCTCTTATGCGAAAAGCCTTCACGGTAGTCCACACCCCGCAGCGGCTTTTGACAGTAGCACAGGGTCCGACAGCCGGGGATGGACTGGCCCACAGTCCGCTAGTTACCCCATTGGCGGGGATTGATGGGCCGGCCATTGCGGCGCACCTCGTAGTAGAGGGCCGGGCGCGGCTGCCCGCCGGTATCGCCCACATGGGCCAGCAGGTCGCCGGCCGCGACCCGGTCACCCACCTCCCGGGCGAGATCCTGGTTATGGCCATAGAGGCTCAGGTAGCCCCCACCGTGGTCGACGACCAGCAACTGGCCGAGGCCGGGCAGCCAGTCCGCGTAGACCACCTTGCCGGCCCGGGTGGTACGGACTTCCGCCCCGGCAGGCGCTGCGATCAGGACGCCGTCCCAGCGCATCTGGCCACCAGCCCGGGACTGGCCGAAATCGGCGAGCAACTGCCCAGCCACTGGCCAATTGCCCTTGCCCAGCGGCCTGCCCTTCGCAGGCGCCGCGGGTGCCTTGTCCGGCGCCGGGCTTTCCTGGCGGGCCCGGGCGGCCGCCCGCTCGAGCTCCCGCAACACGCGTTCCAGGCTCGCGGCCTGGGTCCGGGCCCGCTCCAGCTGCCGGTTCTGGCCCTTCACCTGGGCGTCCAGCCTGGCGACCACGGCGGCGCGCTGCTTTCGCGACCCTTCCAGCTCGGCCAGCTGTTCACTCCGCCGGGCCTCGAGCGCGGCCAGCGCGGCTTCCTGTTCGCTCACTGCCCGCAGGTCCCGCTCGAGGGCCTCGAGGCTGGCGAGGATGGAACCGAGCAGCTCGCTCCGGCTCTGGGCCAGGTAGGCCAGCCAGGTGAGGCGGCGGCCGATTTCCGCGGGATCCTCCTGATTGAAGAAGGCCCGCACCCGCTCGCTGCCGCCGGTCAGGTGGGCAAGGCGCAGCTGGCCGGCCAGTGCGGCCCGCTGGCGCTCGAGCCGGACGCGGGTGGCCTCTACCTGCTGGTTGAGTTCCCCGAACCTCCGCTGCGCTTCGGCAAGCTCCCGGCGGGTGGCGTTAAGCGCCTGGCGGGTGCGAGATGCGGCTGTCTCCGCCTCGCGCAGCTGCTTGTCCAGTTCGCCGCGCCTGGCACGGTCCTGGCGGGTCTGTTTCTCCAGGTCCCGGATGCGGTCCCGCACCTTCGCGAGATCTTCCTTCGTCTGGCCCGTGCTCTTCTGGGGCGCTTTCTGGGCGGCCGCCGGCCCGCCTGGCAGGGCCACGAGCAGCGCCAGCGCGAGACAGGGCAACACACGGATCATCGTCTGGCCAGTTTAGGCCATGGTTATAATGCGCCGCCAGCCAGATCGGACCCCATGAACAAGCTTGTCGAATTCGCCGCGGCGAATCCCTACCTCGTAACCGGGACGGTCCTGATGCTCATCGCCGTCGTGGCCTTCGAGCTGCGCCTGCGGGCCCGCGCCAGCTTCGAGGTGACCGTCGCGGAAGCCGTGCGCATGATCAATAACGGCGCCACGGTCGTGGACGTCCGGGATGCGGCCCGCTTCGCCGCCGGGCACATCGTGGACGCGGTGAATATCCCGCCCGCCGAACTCGAGAAGGGCGACGAAGGCAAGATCAGGAAGAAGCGCGGCGTGGTGGTCGTCTGCGAGAGTGGCAACCAGAGCGTGGATTGCGCGCGAAAGCTGCGGGCCGCCGGCTTCGATGGTGCGTTCAGCCTGGGCGGCGGGCTGGACATGTGGCAGCGGGAGAACCAGCCGCTGATCCGCAGCCAGCGCTGAATGCACGGATGCGGGCCCGGTGGTTGAGATGTACGTTAACTCCTGGTGCCCCTACTGCTCGGCAGCCCGTGCCCTGCTCGGGACCAAGCAGGTGCCTGTAGTCGAGATCAACGTCGAGGAATTTCCCGAGCGCCGCGCCGAGATGATCGCGCGCTCAGGCCGGCGGACCGTTCCCCAGATCTTCATCGGCGCCACCCACGTGGGTGGCTACGACGACCTCGCCGCCCTGGAGCGCGAGGGCCAGCTGGACCCGCTGTTGCGGGCCAATCACTGAAGTGCGAGATGCACCATGAGCGACTCATCCACGGGCAGGCCGGACGGCAAGGGCAATGGTGCGGCCAATGGCAGGCCGGCCGACGGCGGGCGGCAGTTCGGCCTGCGCCGCTTCTACGTCAAGGATATGTCGTTTGAGTCGCCGAACTCCCCCGGCATCTTTGCCGAGACAGGCCTCGATCCCGATATCAAGGTGAACCTGCGGACCTCGCAGCGGAGCCTGGGCGACGGCATTTCCGAGGTGGTCCTGCACGTGAGCGTCCACGCAGTCGCCGGCCAGCGAACGGTGTTCCTGGTGGAGCTGCAGCAGGCGGGCACCTTCCAGATCACAGGCTTTCCACCCGAGGAAACCCGCACCATCCTCGGGATTGCCTGCCCCAATGCGCTGTTCCCCTACGCGCGGGAAGCGGTGTCATCGATCATCCAGCGGGGCGGCTTTGCGCCCATCCTCCTCCAGCCCATCGACTTCACCGCGCTCTTCGCGCAGGCGCAGGCGAGCAAGGCCGCGAGCCCCGCGCCGGCAGGCGAGGCGTAGGGACTGCCGGGTGTTCTCCCGATGACACCCGCCGCTGACTTCGCGCCGATTGCCGTCCTTGGTGCCGGATCCTGGGGCACCGCGCTGGCCATGCAGCTGGCCCGCGACGGCCAGGCCGTGACCCTGTGGGGCCGGAACGCGGAGGACCTCCGGGACCTCGGCAGCCACCGCGTCAATCGCCGCTACCTTCCGGGCATCGAGATCCCCGCAACCGTGGTGCCGGATGCCGACCTGCGCCGGGTGGTGGCCAGCCACCGGGAGCTGCTGGTCTGCGTGCCCAGCCGCGCTTTTCGCGCCACGCTCGCGGCGGTGCGCCAGGACCTCAGGCCCGGAACCCGGCTCGCCTGGGCCACCAAGGGCTTCGAGCACAGCACCGGCCGGCTGCCCCACGAAGTGGCGGCCGAAGAGCTGGGCGCCGGCGTACCGGTTGCCGTGCTCTCGGGCCCCACGTTCGCCCGGGAAGTCGCGGCCGGCCTGCCGACGGCCATGACGGTGGCAGCGACCGATCCCGCCTATGCGGCTGCCCTCGCCGGGCGCCTGTCGAGTCACACGTTCAGGGCGTACACCTCCGACGACATGATCGGTGTCGAGGTCGGAGGTGCCATCAAGAACGTGCTCGCCATCGGCGCGGGCATCTCCGACGGGCTCGGTTTCGGGGCCAACACGCGCATCGCGCTGATAACCCGGGGACTCGTCGAGATGACGCGCCTCGGCGTCGCGCTCGGGGCCCGGGCGACGACGTTCATGGGCCTCTCCGGCATGGGCGACCTGGTGCTCACCTGCACCGACGACCAGTCGCGCAACCGCCGCTTCGGCCTCGCGATCGCGCGGGGCCAGACGCCGGCCGAGGCAGCGACGAGC
>CAZTGY010000018.1:0-17541 GCA_964613445.1 uncultured Chromatiaceae bacterium
CCTGCGAGGCCTCGTCACCGTCCCGCCCGATGCGCGCCGCCAGGACGGGATGCCGGCGCACGAGATCGCGCCACGCCCGCCCGAGCGCCGGCAGGTCCAGGCTGCCACGCAGGCGGATGGCGAACTGCTCGCTGGCGCTCGTGTCGCCGGGGTACAGCGACTCCAGGAACCAGAGGCTCTGCTGGCTGAAGGTGAGCGGGACGCGTAGCGGCCCGGTCGCAGCCGCTGACTGGGACGACGTCGTTGCCATCGCCGGCACGGAGCGCGGCACCGCTGCAGACAGCGCGCCGGGGACACGCGCCTCCAGGTGGCGCGCCAGGCCGGCAATCGTCGGCGCCTCGAAGAGCGCGGCCAGCGGCACGCCCGCATCCAGCCACCGCTGTACTCGTGTGGTCAGCTGCACGGCGGAGATGGAATCCCCGCCCAGGTCGAAGAAGTCGTCCTCCACGCCGGGCGCGTCGATGCCGAGGACCGCCGTCCAGAGCTTCGCCAGTTCGCGCTCGGTCGCGGTGCGTGGCGCCACGGGCGGGCCGGCCAGGCGGGGCCGCGCCGGGCCTGGCGCCGGGAGCGCCTCCCGGTCCAGCTTGCCGCCCGGGCCCAGCGGCAGCTCGGCAAGGAACACCCAGGCCTGGGGCACCAGGTGCTCGGGCACCCGCGCCTCGAGCCAGCGGCGCAGTTCGGTGACCGAGATTTGTTCATCGCCGGGACGCTCCAGTTGCGCCAGCAGCTGCCGGTGCACGCGGGTGCCGCCGGCGCTGTCGCCCCGGTGGCGCGTGACGTGGTGGAGGTGAACGGTTCCGGCGGCACCTGTCAGCCGGGCATCGACCGCATAGTCCGGAAACAGCGGATCGGACTCCGGCCGGCACTGCCACTGCAGTTGCAGGCGGTCGCCCCGCCGCACCGGCACGGGCTCGTCCGCCAGCGGCAGGAACACGGGCAGCCAGGCCTGCTGCTCGCGGAAGTAGTCGACGGACTGGCCGGCGCCGGCCGTCACGACGGTCCACAGCAGGCAACCGTCGAGGAGCCCGTCCCGGGTGATGACGAGATCCGCGCCGCCCGCGTGGGCCGTCGCGAGCTCGCCGTGGAAGTCGAGCACCTCGAAGTCCGCGGGCTCCGTGAGCAGATCGTCGTCGCCCACGTTCCGCAGGCACAGCCGCAGGTCGAAGGGCTCGCCCACCGACTCGAACAGCCGCCGGGCGTAACCGGCGGCCAGCGGCCCGAAGCGGGGCGCCTGGCGAACCGCGGCCGGCAGCTCCAGCGCGGCGATCCGCGTGGTGCAGGTCTCCGGCACGGGCACGCAGCCCGGCGCGAAGTGCCGGCGCGCGGCGTTCCAGGCGGGAGCGATGCCGTCGGCGCTGCCGATGTTGCCGACGATGCCCTGGGTGCAGACGTCCACCGGCCGCGGCAGCTCCACGCCGGCAATGTCGCCGTGGATGACGGTGATGCGGTCCGTGAGGCCGAGGCTCGCGACCAGCTCCCCTGCGCGCCGCGCGGCGTCCTCCAGCACCTCGATGGCGTACACGTGCGCGGCGCCAGCCTCGACGCAGAGCCGCGCGAGCACCGCGTCGGCCCCGGTGCCGATGTCCAGCACCACCTTGCCCGGCACGGCGGCCGCGAAGGCCGCCCGGTATGCCGCGAGGCGCACCGGTTCCGCGTTCATGAGGCCGTAGAGCCACGGGTCGTAGATGCCGTAGGCGCCGAGGGAGGGCCAGAACTCGGCACGGAACTCGGCGGCGGAATCCGTGCCGCCCACCACGAACGCCGTCAGCCGCTGGTTGCCCGTCCCGTCCGGTCGCAGGGCGACGGCGGCATCGCGAACGCCGGGATGCGCGCGCAGTGCCGTCTCGATGTCGCCGGGCTCGATGCGGTAGCCGCGGAACTTGAGCTGGGCATCCACCCGGCCCAGGTACTCCAGCGAGCCGTCCACGAGTTGCCGCACCCGGTCGCCCGTGCGGTAGCCGCGCCGCACGCCCGCGCCGGGCACGGCCAGCTCGCTGAAGCGCGCGGCCAGCTCCGGCGCGGCCAACTCCGGCGTGGCCAGGTAACCGGGCGTGACGCAGGCGCCGCCCACCCAGAGCTCGCCGGCCACGTCGCCCGTGACCGGATGCCCCGCGGCGTCGAGCACGAGCACTTCCCGGCCCGGCAGTGGCCGTCCCAGGTTTCGCGCGCCCTCCTCCGTGGCGTCATCGGCGCCGTAGATCCGCAGCGTCAGCTGGCCGGCCGTCTCGGTGATGGCGTAGGTGTTGATGAGCCGGGCCCGGTGGCCGCGCGCCAGCCAGCCGGCGATGTCGTCCCGGCGGATGGCCTCGCCGCTGAGCGCCAGGTAGCGCAGCCGGCTGCCGGCGACGCTGGCGTGGAAGCGCTCGTCGTGGAGCAGCCGGCGGTAGGCGGACGGGGTCTGGCTGAAGACCGTCACCCCCTCGTCGGCGATGAGCTCGCCGAGCGCCGCGGGGTCCTGGCGGATGTGCTCTGGCACGATGACGAGGCTGCCCCCGTGCAGCAGCGCGCCCAGGATCTCCCACACGGAGAAGCCGAAGGACGCGGAATGGAACCAGGTCCACACGTCGCCGGGCCCGAAGCCGAGCGCATCGGCCAGCGGCGGGAAGAGTCCCGCGAGGTTGCCGTGGGTCACCGGCACGCCCTTCGGCGTGCCGGTGGAGCCGGAGGTGAAGAGCACGTAGCACCACTGGTCCGGGTCGATGGGCACGTCCGGATTCGCACTGCTGCCGGCGGCGACGGCCGCCTGGTCCCGGTCCAGGTCCACGATGGGCGCGCCAGCGCCGTGATCCCCGGCCGTGACGAGGGGGAGAAAGGCCGTGCGCGTCACGAAGACGGCCGGACCGGCGGCGGCCCGCATGCGCCGGAGGCGGTCCGCGGGCCAGTGCGGGTCCAGCGGGACGTAGGCGCCGCCGGCCTTGAGGACCGCGAGGAGCGCAACGAGCAGGTCGGGGCCCCGGTCGAGGCAGAGGCCGACGGCCACGTTCCGCCCGACGCCGAGGGCGATGAGCCGGTGCGCGAGCCGGTTGGCGGCGGCGTTCACATCCCGGTAGCCGAGCCGCCATTCGCCGTACACGACGAGCGGTGCACGGGGCTGCGCCTCCGCCAGCTGCTCGAAGCGCCGCGGCAGGTTGGCGGCGGCCGGCGCCGCGGCCGGTGCCCGCCGTGGCTGCTGGTCGCTCACGGGGCTGCCGCCTTCACCGCCGTCAGCCCCAGCACGGGCGGATGGCGCAGATAGGACGCGTAGAACTCCGGTGACGCGGCCGCCGGGTCCAGCTGCAGCGGGTGCCACCGGATGGCGTCGAACCCGGCCGCCTCGAGCGCGGCCGCGTAGGTGGCCCGGCTGTACCAGAAGGTCTCGAGCCGGATGATCTGCCGCCCCGACACGAGCCCGTAGGCGATGCGCGCGCCCTCCCGGCGCGGGTCCACCGCGTGCTTGTCGAAGCCGTAGGCGGCGTAGCCGGCATAGTCCTCCGGCTGCTGGTCCGGGTTCTCGGTGAGGGCCACGAGGCGGCCGCCGGCGCGCAGGGCATTGCCGAGGCGCTGGCACATCCGCCCGAGGACTTCGGCGGTCGGCGCGTAATGCAGCAGGTAGGACGCGAGGACCACGTCGAACCCGGCGCCGCACGGCAGGTCGGGCAGGTCCTCGGCCGCGCAGCACATATATTGAATGCCGAGCGGCTCGGCCCGCTCCTGCTCCCGCGCCAGTTCGATCATGGCCGGCGACACGTCGATGCCCGCAACCCGCGCCGCGCCGCCGGCCACCAGGCGCCGCGCGTGGAAGCCGTCGCCGCAACCGGCGTCCAGGATGGCGAGGCGGCGGCTGTCGCCGAGCAACTGCCCGAGCGTGAACGTTTCGATGGCGGCCCGCACGGGCGAGGCCTTGGTGCGCTGGTAGTCCTTCGCGATGGCGTCGTAGGCGGCGGGCGTCCCGGACATCAGCGGCTGCGCCTGCGGCCGGCCGCCCACTCGCGGAGGAGGCTGCCGCACTCGTCGGCAAGGACGCCGCCCGTGATGGCCATGCCATCCGGCACGGCGCCCCGGAGCTCGCGCCCGGTCACGGCCTGCATGGCGTCCAGTCCCGCGCCGAACCAGACACGGCCGATGCCGGCGTAGTGGATGGCGGCGAGGCACATGGCGCAGGGCTCCACGGTCACGTAGATCTCGCAGCCGGCGAGGGACGGCGTGCGCAGGTGCTGGCAGGCTGCCCGGAGCGCGAGGATCTCCGCGTGGGCGGTGGCATCGGGACCGCCGATCACGGCGGTGTGGGCGGCGGCGATGACCTCGCCATCCTGCACCACGCAGGCGCCGACCGGGGGCTCGCCGGCAAGCTGCCCGCGCTGCGCGGCGGCCAGGGCCTCCCGCATGGCCGACCGGCGACGGTCCGGGTCGGGGCCGGCGTCAGCGGCCGGGTTGCCCGTCTTCACCCTGGTAGATCGCGCCGCTGGTGCAGGTCTCATGCACGATGACCTTCGACAGCGCCGGCAGGACCGGTTTCAGCCGCTCCCAGATCCAGCGGGCCACCATCTCGCTCGTGGGGTTCTCGAGACCGGCAACCTCGTTGAGGTAGTGGTGGTCCAGCACGTCGTAGATCGGCTGGAATTTCTGCTTGATCTCGGCGAAGTCCATGATCCAGCCGGAGTGCGGGTCCACCGGGCCCCGGACGTAGATCGCGCCCCGCCAGGAATGCCCGTGCAGGCGGCTGCACTTGTGGCCGGCCGGCACGTTGGGCAGCCGGTGGGCCGCCTCGAAGATGAACTCCTTGAAGATCTCCATATATAAGGTGCGCCGGGGCCGCCTGGGCGGCGGACAGGGCTTGTTCTTTTGCTTCGGTTGTGGGAGCGGGCGAGCATTCTGCACCAGCCCCTCGATGGTGGCCAGCCATGGCTGGCCGGGCCGAAATCGGCCGGACCGGGATTTGTGCCCGCGGCGTCAGGGCCAGTACCATGCGCCGGCTTGCGTCCCGCAGCGTGGAGTTCCCCCTCATGGCCAGTGACAGCCCGACCACCATGGTAATCAGCGTCGTGGGCGGCACCGGCGCGCTGGGCGGCGGGCTGGCGCGGCGCTGGGCGCGGGCGGGCCTGGCCGTGGTGATCGGCTCCCGCCACGCGGAGAAGGCAGCAGCTGCGGCAGCGGCGCTGCAGGCGGCGTATCCCGCCGCCCGGGTGCAGGGCCTGGGCAACCTGGAGGCGGCGCGCGCCGGCGACGTGGTGGTGCTCACGGTCCCGTTCGCGCAGCAGCGCGCCACGCTCGAGGCCATACAGCCAGCCCTCGCCGGCAAGATCCTCGTGGACACCACGGTGCCGCTGGTGCCGCCGAAAGTGGCCCGCGTGCAGCTGCCGAAGGAAGGCTCCGCCGCCGCCATCGCCCAGCAGGTCGCGGGGGACGCCGTGTCCGTCGTCGCCGCCTTCCATAACGTGTCCGCCGACTCGCTGCACACCGACGGGGACCTGGACTGCGACGTGCTGGTGACCGGCAACAAGGCTGAGTCGCGGGAAGTCGTCGTCGGCCTCGCCCGCGCCGCCGGCCTGCGGGCCTGGCACGCGGGTTCGCTGGAGAACGCCGCGGCCGCGGAGGCCCTCACCTCCGTGCTCATCTTCATGAACAAGCGCTACGGCGGCGTGCACACCGGCCTGCGCATCACCGGCATCCCCGACGACGCCGCGTGAAGGAGGTCCGCTTCATCCGCATCCCCGGGGTGCCGCTCGTCGAGCCGGGCGCGGACCTTGGCGCCATCATCATCCGGGCACTGCGGTCTGCCGGGGCCATCCCGGCCAACGGGGACGCGCTGGCCGTCGCCCAGAAGATCGTCTCGAAGGCCGAGGGCCGCAGCGTGCGGCTGGACACGGTGGAGCCGTCGAGGCTGGCCCTCGACATCGCCCGGGATGCCGGCAAGGATCCCCGCGTCGTGCAACTGATCCTGCAGGAGTCCCGCTGCGTGATCCGCGTGGCCCCAGGCGTGATCATCACCGAGCACAACACCGGCGTGATCCTCGCCAACGCCGGCATCGACCGGTCGAACCTGGCGGGGAGCGACGAAGCGGCCCTGCTGTTGCCGCAGGACCCGGACGCTTCCGCGGCCGCCCTCCGCGCGCGCCTGCAGCGGGAGTTCGGCGTGCAACTCGGCGTGCTGGTGACCGACAGCATCGGCCGGCCCTGGCGCCTCGGCACCGTGGGCACGGCGATCGGCTGCGCCGGCGTGCCGGCGCTCCGCGACCTGCGCGGCCAGCCCGACCTCTTCGGCCGGGAATTGCAGGTGAGCGAGGTGGCCGTCGCCGACAGCCTCGCCGCCGCCGCGGTGCTGCTGATGGGCGAGGCGGCGGAAGGCACGCCCCTGGTGCTGATCCGGGGCGCCGGCGCCGGCGACTCGGTGCAGACGGCGCAGGCCGCCTTGCGCCCGCCGGGCGAGGACCTGTTCCGTTGACCAAGCCCCTGCCACGCTACGTAGTCCTGTCCGGCGGCGTGGGTGGGGCCAGGTTCGCGCTGGGACTGTCCCGCGTCCTCGAGCCCGGACAGCTGACGATCATCGCGAACACGGGCGACGACTTCACGCACCTGGGCCTCGCGATCTCGCCGGACCTGGACACGCTCATGTACACGCTCGCGGGCGTGGTCAACGCGGACACGGGCTGGGGCTGCCGCGACGAGACCTGGTCCTGCATGGCGGGCCTCGAGGCCCTCGGCGCCGAGGCCTGGTTCCGCCTGGGCGACCGGGACCTGGCCACGCACCTGGAACGCACCCGCCTGCTGGCCAGCGGGATGACGCTCACAGAGGTCACGCGCCAACTCTGCGCGCGCCTCGGCGTGGCCGTGCACCTGCTGCCCATGTCGGACACGCCGATCCGGACGGTGATCGATACCGCCGACGGCGCCCTCGCCTTCCAGGACTACTTCGTCCGGCGCCGCGCGGAACCCGTCGTGACGGGCATCCGCTACGAAGGTGCAACGAAGGCGCCGCCGGTTGCCGCGCTGGCCAGCCTGCTCACCGACCCGGAGCTCGCGGCGGTCTTCATCGCGCCGTCGAACCCCTGGCTCAGCATCGACCCGATCCTCGCGATTCCGTCGCTCGCCGCTGCGCTCCGCTCCACCACCGCGCCCGTGATCGCCATCTCGCCGATCGTCGGCGGCCGCGCCATCAAGGGCCCGACCGCCAAGATCATGGGCGAGCTGGGCGTAACCGTGTCGTCGGGCGCCATCGCCGCCCACTACGGCGACCTGCTCGACGGCTTCATCCTCGACGACACGGACCGGGCGGAAGCCGACGCGCTGATCGCCGGTGGCCTGGCGGTGGGCGCCACGCACACCGTGATGAGCACGCTGGAGGACCGCGTCCACCTCGCCGAATTCGCGCTTGGCTTCGCGGCACCGCGCTAGAGACATGCCGGCTGCCATCACGACGGCCTGGGCGCTGGTGCCCATCAAGACATTCGCCACCGCCAAGTCGCGGCTGGAAGGGCTGCTCACCCGCGCCGAGTGCGCGAAGCTGGCAGAGGAGATGGCCCGGGACGTGCTGATGGCGCTCCACGCCGCCCCCGACATCACCGGCATCGCCCTCCTGGGCGACGAGC
This sequence comes from uncultured Chromatiaceae bacterium, assembly GCA_964613445.1. Taxonomy (GTDB): domain Bacteria; phylum Pseudomonadota; class Gammaproteobacteria; order Steroidobacterales; genus SHZI01. Next base: position 7,566 of record CAZTGY010000018.1, read on the forward strand.
CCCGGCTCGGGCCCCTGGCGGCGGCGGTGAACGCGACGCTCCACGCCGAAGAACCGGGCGAGGATTACCGGACTGCCCTCGGCCGCGTCGCCCGGGAACTCACGAAACAGGGCGCACGCCATCTGCTGGTCGTCCCCGCCGACCTGCCCACGCTGTCCGCCGGCGACGTGCAGGCGCTGCTCGCGGACCACAAGGCCGGCGTGACGATCTGCCCCGCTGCCGCCGACGGCGGCACCAACGCCCTGCTGCTGTCCCCGCCCACCGCCATCCCTTTCCTCTACGGACCGGACAGCGCCGCACGCCATCGGGCCGCTGCGGAGGCCGCCGGCGTACCAGTGCGAACCGTGAGCATCCCCGGCTTCGCCCGGGACGTGGACAGCCCGGAGGACCTGCGGTGGCTGGCCGGCCAGAAGATCGCCTGTGCAACGCGGGCGTGGCTGGCGGCCAGCGGGGTCCTGGAGCGGTTGAAGGCCCGCTGACCGGCGTTGCAAGCTGCCGGGATGGCGGCATCTTGGGCGCGCCGGTTAGATTTCAAATATGCACGAACCTCAACTGTCGGTAGTTCATAGCCCGGATGAAGCCGTTATCCAGCCTGTTCTGGAGGGCCTTCATCGTTTCGGGGTGGAGGCTATCGGCGGCACCGAGCCTAGGAAGCTGGCGGTGCTGCTCACAGGCGCCGGCCAAACCGTAGGCGGCGCCACGGGTCAGGAGGTCAGAGGACTCTTCTATCTCAGCCATCTATGGGTCGCCGCCGACGAACGGAGCCGCGGTCACGGAAGCCGGTTGCTGGCTGCCATTGAGGCCGAGGCGTTCGCCCTGGGCTGCGCTGAGGTACGCCTCGATACCATGAACGCAAAGTCCGTTCCCTTCTATGGCAGGCATGGCTACGAGGTTTACGCCCGGGTTCCCGATTACATCCCGGGCTTCGAGAAGGTGTTTATGCGTAAGACGCTGTGAATCGCGCCCTCCGGGACTATGTGGACAAGCGCAAGACATCGACAACCTAAGCAGCCGTCACGGCTTATCGCCCCGATCCAGACCTGTGGGAGAATGGATTCCTGAGGAGGCGCCCATGACTACCACGCACCGCAAGAAGCTGGTTCATGAGGGAAGGTATGCAGCCGAGGTCGACGTCGAACTCATCAATGATGAGAGCGGCTGGGCTCCCTATCTGTCGGTGGCCGACGCACAAAAACTGGACCACGTGCGCGAAGATCTCCGGCGTGGTGACATCAAGAGCGCTTCCCAGCTCGCCCGTGTCTTCTCTCTCACGCCGATCGCCGTATAGGAACACACTTGGAGCGGGCGCCTGACGGTGCCTGTCACGATTCTTGCCGACTCACGCCGGCGCCGGCAGCGCCGGATGGCTCTGGGTCTCCAGGTAGAAGAACGCGTCGGCCACCGGCTTGCCCCAGGCCTTGGCAAAGATGCCGTAGGCCGGGTCGTTGGCGTGCAGGACCTCCTTGAACCGGTAGATCTTGTCCAGGGCGTAGGCCCGGTCCTCCTCCCGCCCGATCGGCTTGCCGGGCAGGTAGTAGTGCTCGATCCAGATCTCCAGGTACTCACGGGTGGCCTTCAGGAAGTTCTCCGTGTCCAGCAGGTCGTACTGGCAGTGCAGGAGGTACGGTGAGCAGATCCTGTTCACCCACTCGAGCTTCGACGGCGGCACCCCGAGGATGTCCCTGTACTTCTCGAAGGTCGGTATCAGCGGCGCGTAGTCCATGTCGGGGAGCGTCGGGCTGATATCGAGGAGCGCGATCTTCTGGGTCTCGTTGCCGCCCAGCTGGAACATGAAGATGGGAATGTCGTAGCCGGGGTCCGGCAGCGTCAGCATCACGTTGCCCTTCAGCTTCTCCCGCACGCCGTATTCCTCGAGGATCACGTCCGCCAGGTTCGGCGCCTTGTAGATCTCCGACAGCAGGTAGGTGCTCGTGCCCTTCCGCACCCCGTTGGTGAAGAACTGGATGAAGTTGTCCGTCGAGAGCCGGGAACCGAACATCTCGTGGAACATCTTCAGGGGGCCGGTCTTGTTCTGGCGAAGCTGGTACATGGCGGCGTCCGGTCGGGTGCAGGTACCCATGGTCACAGGAGCCGCGTCGCCACGGGCTACGGGGAAGTACCTAGTCCCTTACGATGGCGCCCGGAATGGGGGAAGATACGCTTCCCATGATTGATCCGGTCATCGCCGCCATCGTTGCCGGCCTCGCGCTCGGGACCCTGGTCAGTTACCGCGTCGGCAGGGCTTTGCTCGCCAGGGTCGGCGGGCCCCATGCCGGCAAGCCGCTGGTGCGCGGACTGACCGCGACCGGCGGGTTGCTGGTCCTCGGGCAGGCGATCATGTTCTTCCTGCTGATCGGTCAGCATCTCGGCAAGGACGGGAACGATGCCACCGGGCTGGTGATCTCGGGGGACGACTGGGGCCTGCAGGTCCTCGTGGCCCTCGGCACCGCGGCGATCGTGGGAACCTGCGTGAGCCTCGGCTCGTTCGTCGGCACGCTTTGCGCGAGGATGATCGAGGAAGTGCGCGGTCGCCGCTGAGATCAGGCAGCTTCGTGGCCAGGCCGACATGAATCCTGCTCCGCGGCGCGTCATCGGCCGGAAAGTCATGGCCGGCGTGGCCATGGCGTTTGGCGCCGTGACGATGGTCGCCGGAACCCGGGTGCTGACCGGCACCGATCCCGGTTATGTCGTCTTCCTGCCATTGCTCATCTACAACACGGCCATGGGTCTCGCGTATGTCGCCGTCGGCGCGAGCGCCTGGCGCAACACCGGGCACGGCCGTACCGGCTCACTGGTGATCTTCCTGCTCAACCTGGGCGTGCTCGCCGCCATCGGCCTGCTCCATCTGGCAGGCGGCGCCGTGGCGATCGAGAGCGTCCGTGCCATGAGTTTTCGTACCGGAGCCTGGTTGTTGCTCTTCCTGGGGTTCAGGCGCCTCAGTCAGGTGCCGCGGTAGCGGCCTGCCACACTTCCGGAGGACGTGCCTCGGGGTGCAGAATGCCGCCACGCCCCCCTGAACCCCGAGCAGCCATGCAGCACGCCCTCCCCGCCACCGCTCACCCCGATCTTGCCGCCGCGCGAGCGCTCGGCGCACGGCCGCTTCCGGGGCTGCTCGCGGAGGCCGCCGCGCTGCGTGACGCCGGTCACGGCAACCTGGTCACCTACTCCCGCAAGGTCTTCATACCGCTCACCGAGCTCTGCCGGGACGTGTGCCACTACTGCACCTACGCGAAGACCCCACGCCGGCTTGCAACGGCCTACCTCTCGCCGGAGCAGGTGCTCGCCGTCGCCCGCGCGGGCCAGGCGGCCGGCTGCCACGAGGCCCTGTTCACCCTCGGCGACAAGCCGGAGATCCGTTACCGCGTGGCGCGGGAGGCGCTCGCGAAGCTGGGTTACGCCAGCACCCTGGACTACCTGGAGGCGATGGCAGCGCTCGTGCGGAAGGAAACCGGCCTGCTGCCCCACCTGAATCCCGGCGTGCTGACGCGGGAGGACTACGCGCGGCTGCGCGCCGTGGCGCCGTCGATGGGGATCATGCTGGAGTCCGCTTCGCCCCGGCTCGCGGAGCGCGGCGGCCCCCATTACGGCTCGCCCGACAAGGCGCCCGCCGCGCGCCTCGCGTCGATCCGCGCCGCGGGCGAGGCCCGCGTGCCGCTCACGTCAGGGCTGCTCATCGGCATCGGCGAGACCCGCGATGAGCGCCTGCACTCGCTGCTGCTGCTCCGGGACCTGCACCGGGAATCCGGCCACCTGCAGGAACTCATCATCCAGAATTTCGTGCCGAAGCCCGGCACCGTGATGGCCGAAGCGCCGGCGCCGGGCTTCGACGAGCTGCTCTGGACGATTGCCATGGCCCGCCACCTCTTCGGCGAGACGATGAGCATCCAGGTGCCGCCCAACCTGAACGCGGGCCGGCTCGGCGAGCTCGTCGGCGCCGGCATCAACGACTGGGGCGGCGTGTCGCCCGTCACGCCGGACCACGTGAACCCCGAGTCGCCCTGGCCGGAGCTGGCCCAGCTCGCCCGGGAGACGGACGCTGCCGGCAAGGTGCTGGCGCCGCGGCTCACCGTCTACCCGCAGTACATCGAAGGACGCCGGGAGTGGCTGCACCCGGACATGGCCAGCGCCGTGCTCCGTCACGCCGACGCCTCGGGACTGGCGCGGCCGGATAGCTGGGCGCCGGGCGCGGGCCTGTCGCCACCGGTTGCCGTAGGAGCGCCTTCAGGCGCGACCACTTCTGCCCGGTCGTGGCTGAAGCCGCTCCTACGGGCGACGACAGAGGACGAGATCGCGCAGCTCTTCGCCCTCCGCGGCCGCGACTTCCACCTGCTCGCCGCCCGGGCCAATGACCTGCGCCGCGAGACTTGCGGCGACACCGTCACCTACGTGGTGAACCGGAATATCAACTACACGAACCTCTGCACCTACAAGTGCACCTTCTGCGCCTTCTCCAAGGGCACCAGAAAGCACGGGGAAGATGACGAGGACCTGCGCGGCGCGCCCTACGTGCTGGACATGGCGGAGGTCTCCCGGCGGACCGAGGAGGCCTGGCGCCGGGGCGCGACGGAGGTCTGCCTGCAGGGCGGGATCCACCCGGCCTTCACCGGCCGGACCTACCTGGACGTGCTCCACGCCGTGAAGGAGGCCGCGCCCCACATCCACGTGCACGCCTTCTCGCCGCTGGAAGTGACCCAGGGCGCGAAGACCCTGGGGATCACGCTGGAGACCTTCCTGAAGCAGCTGAAGGCCGCCGGCCTCGGCACGCTGCCGGGCACCGCCGCCGAGATCCTCGACGACGAGGTGCGGAAGTACATCTGCCCCGACAAGGTGAATACCAGCCAGTGGCTGGACGTGATGCGCACGGCCCACGGCCTCGGCCTGCGCACCACCTCGACGATCATGTTCGGCCACCTGGAAACGCCACGCCACTGGGCCCGGCACCTGCTCGCCATCCGCCACCTGCAGCGGGAGACCGGCGGCTTCACCGAGTTCGTGCCCCTGCCCTTCGTGCACATGGAGGCGCCCATGTACCGCCGCGGCCTCGCCCGGCCCGGCCCCACCTGGCGCGAGACGGTGCTGATGCACTCCATCGCCCGGCTGGTGCTCGGCCCCGTGCTTAAGAACATCCAGGTCAGCTGGGTGAAGCTCGGCACCGCCGGCGCAGCGCGCATCCTGAACGCGGGCGCCAACGATCTCGGCGGCACGCTGATGAACGAGAGCATCTCCCGGGCCGCCGGCGCGAGCTTCGGCCAGGAGCTGGAACCGGAAAGGATGGATGCGTTGATCGAGGGCATCGGCCGTCGCCCCGAGCAGCGGACCACGCTTTACGGGACACCGTCGGAGGCGCGGATCGAGCAGAGCTACCAAGCGGTGCCGCTGGAGGCGCTGCAATTCCAGAGTGCGCGGGAGTACCGGGCGGGGCGTTAGCAGCGAGGGCCTGGTGCTATGCCAGGCCGGCCAGGCCCTTGTAGGAAGCATAGTGCTACCGTTATGCTTCCACTTTCCCCCTGATACGGGACTCCTTATGTCAACTCTCGTCATCAAGAACCTCCCCAATCAGCTGCACGAACGGCTGAAGGCCCAGGCCGAGCGCAATCACCGCTCCGTCACCAAGGAAGCAATTCGGCTGCTGGAGTCCGGCCTGGTGGCGAGCGCCGGGCAACTGCAGCTGCCAGAACCGGTCAGCCTGCGGAGCGACAAGGTACAGACCATCGACGATATTGAGGCGGCGATCAGCGAAGGCCGTGACTGAAGGGACGGCCGGAATCGTCCATGTATCTGGTCGACACCAATGTCGTGCTCGCGCTGCTCATTCGCCAGACTCCCTGGCAACTGGCTGCACGCGAGCTGTACGTCCGAGATCCGGACTGGTGCACGGAGATGCACGCTCTCGTCGAACTCACCAACGTACTGACCCGCTACGTGCGGATTAGGGAGCTGACCGTCGACCAGGGCCTGTCGGTGCTGCAGGAAGCCGTTACAAGGCTCGAACCGCGCCTGCTGAGTGTGGCCCACGCCGACGCGCTGCGCGTCGCGGTAGAGCGTGGCGTCTCCGCCTACGACGCACGCTTCCTGGTGGCAGCAAGGCAGCTCGGCAAACGGCTGGTTACCGAAGACGGCAAGTTGCGGGCGGCTGCGCCGGATCTGACTCAGTCACTGGCGGAAGCGTTGGCGGAATGAGGGACAGAGCCCTCAATCCCTGACCGAACCGACCAGCTTCAGCACCGCCCGCCGCAGCGGCCGGTGCGCGTCGAACAGCCGGACGAAGTCCGTCTCCCGCCGTCCACCCTTGGCCCGCACGACCTTCACCAGGCCCGCCCGCTCCGCCGGCGACCATTGCGCCACGCCCGGCAGGAGCAGCACCAGCGGGCTCCAGCGCGTCCACCACAGGCGCTCCGCCGCCGGCCACCGCTGCCAGCCGCGGACCCCGCACCGCCGGGCGGCCTCGCCGGCGCAGATCCTCTCGCCACGCTCCCGGTCCGAACCGAACCGCGCCGCCAGGTAGTCCGTGATCGCGAGGCCCACGCGATGGAGCGGCAGGATGCCGATCACGTCGTCCCTGGCCCGGCCCGAATACCAGTACACGTTCTCCGCCGCGAGAGCCTTCAGCGTCGCAGGACCGGACAGGTGCCGGGGATTGCTCGTCATCCGCGCGAGCTCCTTCTCCATCAAGGCGAGGACGGCCGGGTCCCGGGGCCGGAACCCCAGCTTCTGGTAGAACCACCAGGCCCCCGACTTGATGCCCTCCGAGTTGCCGTCGCCGCCCAGCTGGTAGGGAAAGATGGTGAAGTCCCGGGACCCGAACACCGCCCGCGTCATCGCCAGCACCCGGCCGTAGACATGGCCCGCCTCGCCGCCGCGCCAGGTGTCGAACACGTTGTAGGCAATCTCCGAACTACCGAACAGCGCGCTGGTGAGCACGTAGCCGATGGGCACGCCGTTCCGGAGGGTGAGGAAGCCGTACACCGACTCCAGCATCAGGCGGCGCCCGGGGACCACGCCGATGGCGGCGAACTCGAGGCCATCGCCGCAGTCGACCAGCCGCACGTCCCGGGGGTCGCCGTGGATGAACGCGTCCAGGTCCCGGGAGCGGGTCACCATGGCGTCGCGGGCGAGCTCGATCAGCGCCGCGCCCTCGCGCTCGCTGACGGGGCGGATCGTCGGCGCCTTGCGCGCCAGCTCGCGGCGGATGTCGGGCCGCGCGCGCCGCAGCGGGGACGCCTGGAAGCGGATTTTCGGCCGCGGGAAGTGGGCCGTGGTGCGCGACGGCGTCGCCGGCCCGGGCTCCAGCGTCAGTGCCAGTTCCAGCTCGTCGTAGAGCTGGTCCCGCTCGGCTTCGCTCGCCCCGAGGCGCCCGAGCCGCCGCAGCAGGAACTGCGCATCGGTCTCGTTTGGCCCCTTGAGGCGCGCGACCCACTGCTTCAGGGGCAGGTAGTGCTCGTCCAGGCCCGGCGTCTCGGCGTAGCTCGCGAGGAGGGCCAGTCGCCCCTCCAGCCGGGCCTGCGCGCCGGACTCGCGCCAGTCCACGTGCAGGTGCCGGCCCCACCGGTCGGCCAGGCGGCGCGCGGTCGCCGAATAGAACGAGTAGTTCAGCGCGGTGCCCGCGATGCCGGAGTCCGCGAGCCGGCGGCGGAACCGGCGCAGGTCGGCGCGCCGGGCGAAGTTGCCGAGGAGCCGCTCGACGACCTCGAGGACCTGCCGGTCATCGGGGTGCGCGCGGAGGAAGGCTGCCGCCTCGTGCAGGCGGAGGACTTCCTTCGCGGACTTCAGTGTTGCCCTCGCGAGCATCCCGAGAAGCTCCGCTTTGCGGGCCGCGGAAGCCTCATCGAAGTTGGTCTTCAGTGCCTCGAGTTCGCGCAGGGCGCGGCCGGGCCGGAGCATCGCTGGGCGCTGCATGGCAGAACTATAACGCCACACGGCCAGAATCTCCGCGAAACGAGGCGATTGTCGAGTGGAGTCGAATCTTCCAGGCGGCTATCAACATCCCCTACCCGTCAGTGGCTGCACCAATGCCAACTGTCTCGAGAGTCGGCCCCTACCGCCTGTACTTCTACGCGGCGGACGGGACCGGGCCACCACACATCCATGTGCAACGGGATACCGACATGGCGAAGTTCTGGCTGAGCCCGCCGGAGCTGGCCTGGAACCGCGGTTTCCGTCCGCCCGAACTCCGGCGGCTTCGCGGTATCATCGCCGGACGCCGACAGATACTGCTGGAGGAATGGCATGGGTACTTCCGCACGTAGAACTCCAGAAGCGGACGCCGTCCGGGTCCGGTTCTCGGACGACAGCATGAGCGTCGACCTGAACGATGGCCGTACGATCACCGTACCCCTGGTCTGGTATCCCCGCCTTCTGCGCGGGATGAAAGCAGAACGGCAGGACTGGCAGCTGATCGGTCGCGGCCATGGCATCCACTGGCCCGCGCTCGACGAGGACATCAGTGTCGAAGGACTGCTGGAAGGCCGGCAGTCCGGCGAGAGCCAGCGCTCCTTCGAGGAGTGGCTGCGCCGGCGCCAGCAGGTGTGACGCCCGTCAGTCGAGGCTCTTCATGAAGACGGCCAGGTGGCCCTTCCAAACCACCGCCTTGGTGTGCGTGCCGTGCCCCACGGTCAAGTCGCTCTCCGGGATCAGCACGGCCCGCCCCTTCGGCACGCGCCTGATCTCGCGCTCGAGGACGCCCAGCTCGGGCGGGTTGATGAGGTCGTCGGCGAAGTTGATGGCGAGGAGCGGCGCCCTGATCTGTTCGAGCGCCGGCCCGGGGTCGTAGTCGCGGGACGCGTCGAGGGCGTACAGCAGGTCGTTGGCGTCAGTCCCGCGCAGCATGCCGCTCGTGCCCCGGTCGAGGTACTCGTCGGCCGCCTGCAGCGTCGGCGCCGATGCCTGGCGCATCCGGGAGTTGCCGCCCATGAAGATCAGCATCTGCACGCCCGTGCGCAGTCCGGCTGGCTGCGTCTCGTAGTCGCCGCCGCGCCAGCCGGGATCGTTGCGGATCGAGTCCATCACGATGCGCCGCCAGATGCGGTTCCGCCCGGCGATCTGCGTCGGCAGGCTCGCCAGGGGCACCAGGCCGTCCATGAAGTCCGGGTAGGTCTCACCCCACATCCAGGCGTGCATGCCGCCCATGGACGTGCCGAGCACCAGCCGCAGGTGATTCACCCCCAGCTTCTCCGTGAGCAGGCGGTGCTGGGCCGCCACCATGTCCCGGTAGCCGTAGCGGGGAAAGCGGCCCTTCAGGCCGTCGCTGGGCTTGCCCGACTGCCCGTGGCCGATGCCATCGGGCAGGATGATGAAATGGCGGGTGGCGTCGAGCAGCTGGCCGGGGCCGAAGAGCTCCGCGCCGAAACTGTCGCTGCCGTCCCGCTGGCCGAGGAAGTTGCCGCCGTTGCCGCCCGTGCCGTGCAGGATCAGCACGGCATTGCGGACCTCGCCCCGCGAATCACGTTCGATGGTGCCGAGGGTGCGGTAGTGGATGCGCAGCTCCGGCAGCGTTTCGCCGGAGGCGAAGTCGAACTCCTTCAGGATGTAGTCGCCTTCGACCGGCGCCGGGTACTCCGCTGCCGGCGCGCCGATGGCCCAGCAGGCAACGGCCAGCGCTGCAAGCCATGGTGCCAGAGTGATCCTGCGGTGCATGTCGCCTCCCCCGGTCAGTGTGTCACGGCCGTGACACGTGCCCGCTGCCCCGGATATAGAACCGCAGCAGCCGTCGTGCCCAGGCGCCCGCGTAGTCCACGCCGATGCGGGGCCGCTTCACGACGCGGAACCTGGTGGCTCCGCCATCGGTGATGAAGAGCGTATCACCCAGCAGGTCGGCGCCATTGAGCCGGCGGTCCACTCCCAGGGCCTTGCACAGCAGCCCGGGGCCGCTGGCCTTGCCGGGCAGGTTGCTCACGGGCTCGAGCGCGCGGATCAGCACCGCCGCGCCGTGGCCCTCGGGCTCGGTCACCACGTTCAGGCAGTGGTGGATGCCATAGAT
>CAZTGY010000019.1:0-4004 GCA_964613445.1 uncultured Chromatiaceae bacterium
CATCGTGATGCCGGGGAGGCCCTGATCCCGGACGTCAAGGAACAGTCGCACTTCCGCCTGCCGAAACCGGTAGATGGATTGCATGGGATCGCCGACCAGGAACAACGTGCGGCCATCGCCCGGGGTCCAGCCCCGCGTGAGCGCGCGAAGGAGCGAGTACTGCGCCTGTGACGTGTCCTGGAACTCGTCGAGCAGCACGTGCCGGAGGCGCCAGTCAACCCGCAGGGCGAGGTCGCTTGGCGTGGTGTCGTCACCCAGCGCCGCCCGCGCCTCGGCCGCAACCTCTGCGTAGTCCGTCTCTCCCTCGGCAGAGAACACCAGCTTGAGATGGGCCGCGGCGAACGGCAGCAGTGTGAGCAGTGATTCCAGCGCTGTCCACTGGGCCCCCGAGTAGTGTGGCGCCGGAAGCGATTGCACCCTGGCGAGGGCCCCGAGGAGGCCGTTGATGTTGGCCATGGCGCCAAGTACGGCCACGGCGTGGGCCTTCAGGTCCTTCTGCTCCGCCGGAATGCCGTTGTTCCTGTTGAGCGCCTTTCGCCAACCGCCCTTTCCCGTCAGGAACAGATCCGCGACCCGGCCCCACCAGCTGGCGCGCTCTGCCAGTGAACCCTGCCGACCATTACCCAGTTCCAGCTGGAGGTTGATTGCCGCGGCATGCACCACCTCGGTCAACTCGGACAGCAGGGGGTCCGGGATCAGTGCCAGTACGCGATCGAGCTCCCGCTCAACGAGGCGCGCCAGGCTCGCCTCCAGTTCCAGACGCGCCCGGTCCGGATCGATGCCCGGTCCGACGAAGGGCAGCCACTGGTCACGACGCGCCAGTAGCTGCACCAGCAGCTCCTCGGCCCTGGCCGGGTCGTTGTTCAGATGGCGCAGCAGGCCGGCCGCGGCCCGTCCCGGAGGGCCGGGCTCCGCAATCAGGTGCAGCGTGGCCCGTGCGGCGAGCCGATAGAGCCGGTCCGGCTGGTCGGAGACCGGGCGAAGGACACTCGAACCGCTCACGGGCGCGCTACGGGCCAGGGCGGCATTCAGCGCATCGATGGTGCTTATCCGCAGCCGGGCCGGGTGCCCGGCCAGGTTCCACCCGCGCACCGCGTCCCGCACGCGCACGGCGCCCACCAGCCGCTGGAGTTCTGGCGCGACGCTGGCGGTGCCGGCGGCCGGCTCGTGGTCTGCCGCGGCGAGAGCCCCGGCGATACGGCGCTGCATCTCTGCCGCGGCCTTGCGTGTGAAGGTTACCGCCAGAATCTCCTCGGGCTCGGCAGCCTGCGCCAGGAGCCGCAGGTAGCGCCGGACGAGGAGCTCGGTCTTGCCAGCACCGGCCGGGGCCTGCACGAGAAAGGAACGCGAGGTGTCCAGCGCTTGCTCGCGCTCATCGGCGTCGGGTGGCTGGCCCGATGCGGTCACTCCTCCCCGCCCTCCGGCGAGTCGTCCGAATCCGCCGGCGGAAGGAACTCGTGGATGCGGGTCAGCCCCGCATACTGGTTCACGGCCCATTTCCGGTCAGCCGGATTCACGCGGAAGTCGCCTGCAGCAAACTCACTCGCCAGCCTCTCCAGCTGGGCGCGCCACCGGGCAACGGTGGCGGGCCAGTCGAGACCCTCGTCCCTGAAGAATGCCGGCGGCGCCTTGATTCCGGGCATGGCGACAGCTTCATCCCCGACGCCGCGAAGTCGCGCCGCCGGCGGGCGCACCTGGAGTACCGCCACCCCGTCGCAGCCACCGCTGACCGCGTAGAGTGGCAACTGGCTCTCCGGCAGCCGCGGGCGTTTCCAGCCGCCGATGTCGAATTGCCCCGTCTTGTAGTCGATGACGAGTTCGCCTCCCGCATCCATCGTGTCGAGTCGGTCGAGACGGACGCTGAGAGCCAACGGTCCGATGCTCACCTTCCGGTCCAGCTCGGTGACCACGCTGAACCCCGGCCTGTCCACCTCAAGTTCCCGGAGCGTCTGCACGAGGGGCCACAACCGCTCGGTCTCGAGGCGCCGGAGGCTGTCGAGAAACGGGTCTCCCGGCGGGAGAAACTCGTCGAGGACCTCACGCACCAGTGGCTCGAAGAGCTGGTGCAGTTCCGCGGTGCCCAGTTGACCCAGGCCACGGCCGCAGGGCTCGCGCCGGTACAGTCGCTCGAGCAGCTTGTGCACCACCGTGCCCCGCGTCGAGGCGTCCAGTGGCCTCGCTGGCGGCTCTAGAGGTATGCCGCGCAGCCTGAATTCCACGAAGGCCCGGGCCGGGCAGACGGCTTGGATGGCCAGGACGCGCGCACCGCCCTGGACTCCCCGGGAGGCGGGCAGCGGCGGCGGCGGATCACTGGCCACCTCCTCCACCCGGGCCGACGCAGCCACCTGGTTGCGGTCCGGGTGAAGCACCACGTCGCCGCCGGGAACCGGCAAGGGCTCCAGGCCGGCGAGCAGCGGACTCGGCAGCGTCTCGGCCTCTTCCACCTCGGCAGGCCAGCTCAGCACGACGTGATCGGCCGAAGCCAGGAGCCGCTCGATGCGCCCGCGGGTCTGCGCCTCCAGGACGGCCGGGATCGCCTCGGGGATCCCGGCCGCCTGCTGGAGGACGAGGGGAATCAGCGGGTGCGGACGGGACGGCGGGGGCCACTGGTCGGCCGTCATGCCGCAGACCCAGAGCGCAGGGAAGTCCTGGCCTTCCGCTTCCCTGGGCGTGAGCACCTGCACGGCGTCATCCGCGCTTTCCGGCTCGAAGGGGCGGTCCCTGGCCTGCTGCGCGAGAATGCCGAGAGCCGCGCCAAGGGTTAGCGTTCCCGCCACGTCATCAGTACCGGCAAAGGCCTCCAGCAACCGCTGCCATGCTTCGGCCGCCTGGAATTCCTCGCTGTTGAGCCCGCGATCACCCGGCCAGCCTGCGGCCGCGAGCCAGGCCGAGAAATGCCCGGCCCACTGCGCGGGCAGCAAGCGCCGGGCGCGCAGGCTGTCGGTGAGCGCCTGGGCCTGTTGCCAGCGTTGCGCCCCGCCAGGTGCGTGCCTGGCCAGCAGCTGCAGCAGCAGCCCAAGGCGCACGCGCTCGACGGGAATACGGCGCAGTTCCAGTTCAGCGCGGGCCCGGCCAGCCCGTTCCCCATTGGCGCCCGCCAGGTAGGACGAACGCAGGAGAAGGCTGGCCTGCTCGAAGCTCAGGTCGAACGCCAGTGACTGCAGGACGTTCAGCGCGCAGAAGATGACCGGATATTCTGCGAGCTGTCGTCCGACGGCCAGGGCCAGAGGGCGAACCGGAGCTTCGTGCAATCGCCAGCCGGGCGCCAGGATATCGAGGCCAATCCGGCGGGCGCCAGCGGCATCCCGCTCCAGGTTGGGAATGACGATGGCGGGTGGCGATGCGCAGCCGGGCTGGTGGTGACTGGCCGCCCACGCGAAGGCGCGGCCAAGTTCATCGCTGGCGTTCCGGGCGGCGACGATGCGGCGAACCCCGTCCCTCCGGCTCGGGGAGATCAGCCTGACCGGGATGCCTACTGCCAACAGGCGATCTGCCAGACGTGCCAGCGCCGGCGTCCACGGGTCGAACCCGGCAAAACCGACCGGCGCTCCGCCAGCGGTCACCGCGCCCTCGGCCGCGCTACCCAACGCGTGCAGCAGCCCGGCACTGTCAATCCAGGCCCTCCGGTCGAGCTCGGCCACGTAGGACTGCACCCATCCCGCGAAGATTCGCGCATCCTCGGAGTCGGCAGCGCTTGCCAGGGAACCGGGAGAGATCTCCCAGGCCTGGCAGAGGCGCCACCCGGCCGCCACGAGGGGGAGGATGACGCCGGCATCGAGGCGCTCCTGGCCCTGACTGGCCAGGACCCGTCGCCACACCAGGCGGCTCTCGTCGTCCGACAGCAGGCGCAGGCGGCCCAGGGGCGAGTCGCTGAGCGCGGCGGCCTCCCACGCACGGCGGAGCCAGGCGTCAAGGGGTAGGGCGTCGGCCGTCGGCCAGGCCCGGACACCGGTTGCCGCACGGGTCCGGTCGTGCCTCTGCCGGATCTGGCGCGCCAGCCGGTG
>CAZTGY010000019.1:4014-6688 GCA_964613445.1 uncultured Chromatiaceae bacterium
GCGGTGACAATCGTGCCGCCCCCGGCCAGTACTTCCCCGTCGCTAGCGGGAACTAGCACTGCGGCGCCAGCCGGCCGGCAGAGGGACCTGTCGGCAACCCGCCTGGCCGTTCGTCAGGCCGCCCGCTCGGCGGCATGGCTTTCCAGCAGGTCATGGACGCGGGTGAAGACCTCCCGCAGGGTTTCCGCATCGGGAAGGTTGGTAATGCGGAAGAAATTGCTGTCCCGGGTATTGAAGCTGGTGCCTGGCGCCACCAGCACGTGCTTCTTCTCCAGCAGGTCGAGGGCGAAGCGCTGATCGTCGAATTCCGGAAAACGCGCCCTGTCGACGCCGACGAAGGCATACATGGCACCTTCCGGGGCGTTGACGTAGAGGTAGGGGCTCGCTGCCACCGAGTCGACGATGACGCGCCGCGATTCGTAGAGCCGGCCCCCGGGCCGGACCAGTTCCAGGATGCTCTGATAGCCACCCAGCGCCGTCTGCACCGCCCACTGTCCCGGCACATTGCTGCAAAGACGGAGCGACGCCAGCAGGTCGAGGCCGTGCATGTAGTCCCGGGCGTGCTCACGGGCGCCGCTGTAGGAGACCCATCCCACCCGGTAGCCGCAGGCTCGGTAGACCTTTGACAGGCCGCTGAACGTCGCGCAGAGCGTGTCGTTGACGAGCGTTGCCATGGGGATGAACTTCGCGCCATCGTAGGTCATCTGGTCGTAGATCTCGTCGCTGAAGATCACCAGCTGGTGCTTCTCGGCGATCTTGACGATCTCCCTGAGCGTTTCCGCGGAGTAGACGGCGCCGGTGGGATTGTTCGGATTGATGACCACGATGCCGCGGGTGCGTGGCGTGACGAGGCGCGCGATTGCCTCGGGATCCGGTTGAAAGCCAGCCTCGGGCCGGCAGGGATAATGAACTGCCCTGCCCTGGTTCAGCGTGACGCTCGCCGTCCACAGCGGATAATCGGGACTGGGGATGAGGATCTCGTCGCCGGGATCAAGCAGTGCACGCAATGTCAGGTCGATCAGTTCGCTGACCCCGTTGCCGATGAAGACGTCCTCGGCGGTCACTCCGCTGACGCCCCGCAGCTGCTGCTGCATGACCACCGCCTCCCGCGCCGGGAAGATGCCCTTCTGGTGACAGTAGCCCTCTGCGCTCGAGAGGTTCTCGATCATGGCGAGCCGCATGGTTTCGGGCGCCCGGAACCCGAACCGCCCCGGATTGCCGATGTTCAGCGAGATGATCTCGTATCCGCGCCGCTCCATGTCGTGGGCCCGGTTGGCCAGGCTGCCACGAATCTCGTAGCGCACGTCACGCAGGGCGTCACTGGGCTTGAAGGGCTTGTGCATCGGCAATACTCAGGGTGCTGCAGAGGGCGCCGGCTTTTCCAGCCGGAACCGGGTGGAGATCAGGAGCGCGAGGAAGACGAACCCTGCCACGACCATGAACGCGTTGTCGTAGGAGCCGGTGCTGTCGCGAATTGCGCCCAGTACCGGCGGCCCGAGGCCGCCCCCCGCCGCGTCAAACACCGTGATTACGCCGAGAATCTTGCCCAGGTGCTGCGGGCCAAAATAGTCGGCCGCCAGCAGCTGCAGCAGGGTGTACAGCCCGCCCCAGCCAAGGCCGAAGAGCACTAGCCCGCCCCAGAAGACGCGGGGATCCGTTAGCGTGAGCGTGATGGCACCAGCGCTCATGATGGCGAGGGTAGTCACGAATACGCGCTTGCGGCCAAACCGATCGGCCAGGAAGCCGCTGGCAACCTTGCCGAGCAGGCCCAGGAAGAAGAGCACCGTATAGCCGAACCCGGCATTCATCTGGGAGAAACCGCGGCCGAGCATGTAGAGATTCAGATTGGCCTGAGTGCCGATGATGGAGAAGAACGTGAGCATGGCAATTGCCGCCAGTATCCAGAAGTTCGCCGTGCGCAGGGCCGTCTTAAGGCTGAGGCTCGTCGTGGCGGTTGGAGCACCACCACGCGACTCGGCAGCAGGCTGCTGGGCGACGAGGTCGGCCGGCCGCTCGCGGATGACGAACAGGATCAACGGGATCAGCAGCAGCGGCAGGATGCTGGTCCAGGCGAAGGCCGACTGCCAGCCGACCTGCGCCATGAGGGCTGCGTTCAGGGGCGGAAGCGTGCCGTTGCCCAGGCTCGTCCCGGCCAGGGCGATACCCATGGCGAGCCCGCGATCCTTGACGAACCACCTCGACACGAGGATTACGTTGACGACCAGTCCGCAGGTGGCAAGTGTCGTGGCAAACAGGAAATGGATGGCGTAGATGTCGCGCAGGCTGTCCGCACTCGAATAGAGAAAATAGCCCGCGGACAGCAGCATGGCGCCGACCAGCATCAGCGGACGCACGCCAAAGCGGTCGGCAGCTGCACCCGCAATGGGCGCCATCAGGCCGCTCACGGCCAGCGTGATCAGATCGCGGATCTTGAGCGCGCCAATGCTTATGGGCTCTCCGGCAGCGTCGCCCAGCGCCTCAAGCAGGGGTTTGTCGAAGACATTGAGGCCGCCGAGGGTCATGCCGTTGGTGACCAGCAGGATGACGCCCGAGGCCACGGCGATGATCCAGCCGTAATACAAACCGCTCCCGTCCTTCGCCGCCATGTATTTCGGCCTCTGCGCACTCACATCAGAAGAACTCAAGGACAGTTCGCTATCATCATGTTAAATCA
>CAZTGY010000019.1:6698-17492 GCA_964613445.1 uncultured Chromatiaceae bacterium
TAACTCAGCGCTTTTCATGCTCCAGCCGGACCAGCTCGTACTCGGTCAGCATGTAGCCGCCGATGACGCCCTTCAGGAAGATGTAGTCACCGTCCGCCGTGCACCAGATGTCGTAGGGCGGATGCGCCTGCGGCAGCCCGGGCGACGAGACGAAGCGGAAATGCAGCGCGTCGAACTTGCCGGCCTTTACCGTGAGACTCTCCTCCCCCACGTACTCCACTCCGAAGCCGATGCGGAATAGCAGCGGCCCTGTTGCGCCGCGATGGTCCGGCGAGGACAAGAGCATCTCGTCGATGCTCTGCAGGCCCGGGCCCTTGTGCCTGTCGAACAGTTGCATGTGCCAGGCGTCGCAGACGATGGCGTGGTTCTGGAAGGCCTGGAGCCGGCCCTTCGTTGCCATGCGCTGTGTAACGCGGCCCTCGAGGGCCGTGTAGGTCTCGCACTCGGCGAAGTCGGGGCCGAAGCGAAACCAGCCGGTCCCCATGAAGCGATCGTTGACAGTCAGTCGGACGAAGCAGTCCGTGGGCAACCAATGCTCGTCGAGGCTGTAGACGATATCCCGCATGACGCTCGGGCGATCGTCAATCTCGGAATGGGCGCTGCAGGTGCGCCGCCCGTCGCTGTGGACGGAGATGTGGAAATGCTCGCGGCCGCGCTCCTGGCCCAGCCGGTCCGGCTTGTTGCTGGTGTAGGCGATGGTGCCGCGGACTGCGCGGTGGTCGCGCTGGAGGATGTTGCTGTTCATGCCGGACGGGCTTCCTGGTGGGATTTGCGGCCGAGACTGTACGGGTAATGGTGCCGGCAGCCAACTGGTCTGGCCATCTTTCCCGGCCGCTGTCCGCTTTGCCCGGGTCTTCCCCCGCCCGGGTAGTGGCTCAACCTTTGGCCACGGGCCGCTCCGGGGAACGGATCCATTCGCTCCAGGAGCCAGGATACAGGGCAGCGCCCGGCATACCGGCCAGTTCCATCGCGAAGATCCCATGGCACGCGGTAACGCCGGAGCCGCACATGCAGACGACGTCCCCCGGCAGCCTGGCCCCGACCAGCGTGGCGTAGCGGCGGGCAAGCACCTCGCCCGGCTGGAACCGGTTGTCCGCCGTCAGGTTGTCCCCGAAGGGAGCGCTCACGGCGCCGGGCACGTGGCCGGCGACCGGGTCGATGGGCTCCACCCGCCCCTGGAAGCGCTCCGCGGCCCGCATATCCAGCAGCCTCACCCTGTCGCTGGCCAGGCCTTCGACCACCTGCCTCGTGTCGCGCACGGCCATCTGCCCGGGCTGGCCCTCGAATCGCCCGTGCCGCGTCTCTGGCAGGGCCCTGTCCACTGGCAGGCCGGCTTCCTGCCAGGCGGCCAGGCCCCCGTCCAGCAGGACCACCAGGTCATGCCCCATCCAGCGGAGCAGCCACCACAGCCGGGCGGCAAGGCTGCCACCACCTTCGTCATAGGCGACCACCCGGGTGCCCGTCCCGATACCGAAGCCACTGAACAGGGTACGGAGCTGCTCCGGGGCAGGCAGGGGGTGACGGCCCGAGTCCGGCCGGGGCGGCGACGACAGGTCCCGGTTGAGATCGGCATAGAAGGCACCAGGAATGTGCCCGTCGAGCCAGGCGGCCCTGCCGGCTTCCGGCTTGAGGAGGTTGAACCGGCAATCCACGACAACCAGCCCGGCATTGCCCTCAGGGTCGCTCGCCGATTCGCGCAGGGCCCTCTCCAGTTCCTCCACCGACATCAGCAGCGAGGCTCGCGGGCCCCGGCTATCAATCTGCGACACAGCTTGTTCCTCCTGGCGTGCTCGTTGAAAATACCGGGCTGCCCGACCGACCCGACTGGTTCCCAAGGACTTTACCCATGCAGAAGATCATCGTATGCCTCAAGCGCGTCGTTGACTACAACGTACGGATCCGGGTGAAGCCCGACGGTTCCGGTGTCGTCACCGAGGGCCTGAAGATGAGCATCAATCCCTTCGATGAGATCGCGCTGGAAGAGGCTCTCCGCATCAGGGAACAAGGCAAGGCCCAGGAGGTCGTGCTGGTCTCCATTGGACCGGACGACGCCCAACAGCAGCTCCGCACGGGGCTGGCGATGGGTGCCGACCGGGCAATACTCGTGCAGACCGCGGCAGACCTCGAGCCGCTGGCGGCAGCGCGGGTCCTGCACCAGATTGTTTCCAGGGAGCAGCCGGGCCTCGTGCTGCTCGGCAAGCAGGCGATTGACGACGACTGCAATCAGACCGGCCAGATGCTGGCCGCGCTGTGGAACCGGCCGCAGGCCACCTTTGCCTCCAGGCTGGACCTCAACGGCGAGGTGGCGACGGTGACCCGGGAGGTGGATGCGGGCCTGGAGGTGCTCGAGGTGGACCTGCCTGCCGTCGTAACGACCGATCTCCGCCTGAACGAGCCGCGCTATGTGAAGCTGCCAGACATCATGAAGGCCAAGAAGAAGCCGATCGAGACGCTGCCCATCGACACACTCGGACTGGATATCGCGCCGGTCCTGCGCGTTGCGCGTTACGAGGCGCCAGCGGCACGGTCCAGGGGCATCATCGTGAAGAACGTCGATGACCTGGTCGGCGCCCTGCGCGACCGGGGGTTCCTGGCATGAGCCGCGTCCTCATCATTGGCGAGCACGATGGCCACGCGCTGAACCAGAGCACGGCGCGCTGCGTGGCGTGCGCGTCGGCGATCGGCCCCGTCAGTGTGGATATCGCCATCCTCGGGCCCGGCGCGCAGGCCGTCGCCTCCCAGGCAGCGGCCCTGGCGGGCGTATCGGCCGTCCTCGCCGTGACCAGCCCGGCCAATCGGCCGGCTGTGGCCGGCGTCCTGGCGCCTCAGGTTGCGCAGCTCGCGGCGGACTACGATTACGTGCTGGCCCCGTCCACGACGTTCGGCAAGGACCTGCTGCCACGGGTCGCAGCCCTGCTCGGTCTCCCGCAATTGAGCGACGTGATGAGCGTGATCGGGCCCCGGACGTTCCAGCGCCCCATCTATGCCGGGAATGCCATCATCACGGTCGAGGTTCCCGTTGGCACGAAGGTGGTGGCGACAGTTCGCGGCGCCTCGTTCAAGCCCGTGGCAACCGGGAATGCGGCGCCGGTTCGCGTGCTGGAATCTTCAGCACCCGTGCCGGATCACACCCGGTTGATCGAATTGCGCTCGGGCAAGACCGACCGTCCGGACCTGCAGACGGCCCGGCTGGTGGTGTCCGGGGGTCGGGGCGTGGGCAGCGCCGAGAACTTCGCCCTGCTGTACCAGTTCGCCGACCGACTGGGTGCAGGCGTTGGCGCATCGCGTGCCGCCGTGGACGCCGGATTCGTGCCCAACGACATGCAGGTTGGCCAGACAGGCAAGATCATTGCTCCGGATCTCTACATGGCATTCGGGATCTCGGGCGCGATTCAGCACCTGACCGGGATCAAGGATGCAGGAACCATCGTCGCCGTGAACAAGGACGGCGACGCCCCTATTTTCGAGATCGCTGACATCGGCCTCGTGGGCGACTTGTTCGAGATCATTCCGGAGATCGAGAAACGGCTCCGTTGACAGCCAGGCCGGCGCCTTCACTCTGGCTGCTCAGCCTGGCGAGTTCCCTCTCGCCGTTTGGCATGATCGTGGTTGTGCCAACCCTCGGTGCCCTTGCCGAGCGGTTTGCCGTGGGCCAGGGCCAGGCCCAGTTCCTCATCGCGGCCTACCTGTTCGGCCTGGGTATCGGCCAGCCGCTGGCCGGGGCACTGAGCGACCGCCACGGACGACGTCCCGTGATCCTTGCCGGATTCGCGCTGTTCACCCTCGCCAGCGCGGCCTGCTCCGCCGCGGGAAGCTTCCCAGCCCTGCTGGTCTGCCGCATTCTCCAGGCGCTGGGGGTCAGCGTGGGCACGGTGGGTTCGCGGGCCATCGTCCGGGATACGCACGACGCCCTCGGGGCCGTCCGTGCGCTCGCGTGGATCGGGGCTGCGATGGGCATTGCCCCGGTCGTAGGTCCCCTCGTGGGCGGCTTGCTCAGCACCTGGGCCGGCCCCCAGTCCGTGTTCGCAGCCAGCTCGGCACTCGGGCTGCTCGTGACGATCGCCATGTCAACGCGCCTGACGGAAACGCGCCGGGTGCCGACAGCGGACAGCCCCCGCCCGCCGTGGACGGCCAGCTATGGGCAGCTGTTGCGCTCGCGGGTATTCATGGGCTACACGCTGATGTACGCCTTCATGCAGGGTTGCTTCTTCGCCTTCCTGGCCGTGGCCGCGGTGGTCTTCAAGGACCATCTCGACATCAACGAAGCGACCTTTGGCGCGATCTGGGGCGCGATGGGGCTCATCTACGTCGCGGGCGCCGCCGGCGGTGCCCGCCTGACGGGCCGGCTCGGCATGCGCCGGGTGCTGCTGGCCAGCACGGTACTGATCACGTCTTCCGGGGCCTTTCTCCTGCTTGACGTCGCGGCCTTGGGCGTCACCCTGCCGGGCCTGCTGGCCCCGCTGACGCTGCTCATGTTTGCGGCGGGCATCCAGACGCCGCTGTCCGTCGCCGGTGCCGTGAACTGCCGGCCGGACATAGCAGGCACCGCAGCCGGCCTGTCGAGTTCGCTGGCGCTGGTGTTGAGCGGGAGCTTCAGCATCATGGCTGGCTTCCTCTATTCCGGCGACTTCCTGCCCGTCGCTGCCCTGATCGCCGCATCTTCCGCGATGGCCGGCATCACGTACTGGCTGACCCGCTGAGGCCTACATCCCCGGCTTCCAGACGCCCAGGAATGCCGAGAGTGCCACTCCCGCCCAGATTGCCCAGACGTAAGGACGACACGCCATGAGGCCGTTGTACATCTTGCTGTCGCTCTCGGGCGTTACGCCCTGCCCTGCCATCATGCGGAATCCCTCGATGAATGGCGGCAACTTCTTCCGGATCATGAAGCCGCAGAAGATGAGGAACGAGAAGATGAGCAACTTGGCCGCAAGCCAGGGGAAGGGCTTGAGGGGGCCGGTAACCCAGTGGTAGGCGACCGATGCGGGCAGGGCGAAGATCATGACGAAGCGGAACCAGTAGTCGCCCTTTGCCAGCGCCTTGCCGAATTCGGTGCCCTCCTTCGCGTGGACCATGTGGACCACCCACACCCAGATCGGGCCAAGCGCGATGATGCCGATCATCTGCCAGGTCGGGTGCTCGTAGCCGACGAACTCGGCCAGTATGCCGCCCACAGTCAGCATCAGCGCCAGGCAATAGCGTGGCAGCATGTCGAGATTGAGAAAGATCTTGAACGCCGTCAGGCGGGAGTCCCTGGACAGCTTGTTGTTGATGACAAACGTGCTGGAGTAGAACACGCCTGCGTCGCCGCCAAGCCAGTACACGAACAGGAGTATGTGTATGTACTTGAATACGGCGTAGACGAACGGCAGCGTCTGCACAACCTGCGTCTCTTCCATCTGACTCTTCCTGCCTGGACTACTTGTTGGCTCGGCGGTGGATCAAAGCTGGCCGAGGACGCACTCGGCGGTGCTCACCTTGAACTCCCGGGGTGCTTCCACATTGAGTTCCTTGACGACTCCGTCATGAACCACCATCGAGAATCGCTGGCTGCGGTGGCCCATCCCGAAGCCGCTGGCATCGAGCTCGAGGCCCAGGGCCTTGGTGAACTCGCCGTTCCCATCCGCCAGCATCAGTACCTTGTCGCCCACGCCACGGTCCTTGCCCCAGGCATCCATCACGAACACGTCGTTGACGGACATGCAGGCAATGGTATCCACGCCCTTCGCCTTGATCTCCACGGCATGCTTCACGTATCCCGGCAGGTGACTGTTGGAGCACGTCGGCGTGAACGCGCCCGGCACTGAGAAGAACACAACTTTCTTGCCACCGAAGAGCTCCTGGGTCGATATGGAACCGGGGCCGTCCTTAGTCATGATCCCGAACTTGCCCGCGGGCAGCCGATCGCCAACCTTGATCGCCATGGTCGTATCCCTTTTCTGGTGGGGGTGGGTGGTCAGTATCTGATTGCCCGGCATTGTACAGGGCGAGGCCGGGTAATCATCCCGGCGCGCCCATGCCACCCCTTGCGCGCGGCGCGTCATGCCTTGCCTCGAGCCGGGGCCGGGAATTATGCTGCCGGGCCTCGCCCCCGGAGATGATCCATGAACGCCGCTGCCCAGAATTTTGCCGCAAGCCCCGAAGCCCGGGCTTTCCTCGCCCGCGATCACCGCTTGCTGATCGGCGGCCAGTGGATCCCATCGGCCAGCGGGGAAACGATCGAGGTCTTCGATCCCGCCACCGAAGCGCACCTCGCCAAGGTGTCCGGCGGAGGCAAGGAAGACATCGATCGCGCCGTGCAGGCGGCCCGCAAGGCGTTTCGGGGTGAGTGGTCGAAGCTGACCTCCTACCAGCGGACCAGGCTCATCTGGAAGCTGGCCGATGAACTGGAGGCCAACCTGGCCCTGGCCAGCGAGCTGGAGACCCTCGACAACGGCATGCCGCTCATGGTTGCCCAGTACTCCATCGCGTCCTTCGGCTGCGACTTCCTGCGCTACTACGCCGGCTGGGCCACCAAGATCACGGGCGACACCATTCCGGTTTCCCCGGGCGGCGTCCGCAACGGGGAGTCACTCACCTACACGCGTCGGGAACCGATCGGGGTGGTAGGCGCCATCATTCCCTGGAACGCGCCACTGATCATGGCCACGCTGAAGCTGGGTCCCGCACTCGCGGCCGGCTGCACCGTTGTCCTGAAGCCAGCCGAGCAGACTCCCCTCACCGCACTGTTCCTTGGCGAGCTCATCAAGCGGGTCGGATTCCCCGACGGCGTGATCAACATCGTGCCAGGGCACGGCGAGTCCGCAGGCGCGGCTCTGGCTGCCCATCCGGACGTGGACAAGATCGCCTTCACCGGCTCCACCGAGGTCGGCAAGAAGATCATCAATGCAGCCGCGGGCAACCTCAAGCGGGTCACGCTCGAGCTCGGCGGCAAGTCGCCGATGGTCGTCTTTCCGGATGCGGACCTCGACCGCGTCATCCCGGGCGTCACTCGCGGTGCGTTCTTCCTTCAAGGCCAGAACTGCATGGCTGGCACCCGCCTCTTCGTGCACAGCGATATCTTCGACAAGGTGGTCAGTCGCGTCAGCGACATGGCCAGCAAGTTCCGGATCGGGCCTGGATTGAGCCCGGACAGCGACCTTGGCCCGCTTATCTCAGCGGAACAGCGCGAGCGGGTGATGACCTACGTGGCCTCGGGCAGGAAGTCCGGTGCCGAGCTGGTATGTGGAGGCGAGGCGCTACCCGGCCGTGGCTTCTTCGTCAGGCCAACCCTCTTTAGCAAGACGAACATGGACATGCAGATCGCGCGGGAGGAGATCTTCGGGCCCGTGCTATGCGCACAGTCCTTTGGCGACTCGGAACTTCAGGCCGTGGCCGACGAGGCAAACAAGAGCATCTACGGCCTGTCAGGCAGCGTCTGGACGCGGGATATTTCAGTCGCTCACAGGATGGCGGGGATGATTGACGCGGGCCAGGTCAGCATCAACTGCCACGCTGCCGTCGATCCGGCCATCCCGTTCGGCGGCAACAAGCAGTCGGGATGGGGTCGCGAGTTCGGCCGCGAGGGACTCGATCCCTACCTCAAGACGAAGGCGACCACCGTAATCTACTGAGCCTACCAGGCAACCTGGTCCCCGAACCTGTCCAGGAACTGCCCGCTGTGGCTGGCATTCAGCCTGGCAAACGTCTGGAGTTGTGCCCGCACGCTTTCGGCGGGATCGATCTCAGCCTCTTCGCCACCCAGTTCCGTCTTGCACCAACCCGGCGCGATCGAGACGATGATCAGGTCACGCCATTCGTTGGCGATTCCCCTGGTCAGCATGTTCAGGCCGGCCTTGCTGGTGCGGTAGGCGTGGGAATGACCCATCCGGTTGTTCGCTATGGACCCGAGGTCGCTCGAGAGCATGACGACCACGGGACGCACTGCAAGGCGCAGGCTGGGGGCAAGTGCCACCGTCAGGCGAAACGGTGCCAGCAGGTTGACTTCGAGGATCTCGCGCCAGATCGCGTAATCCATGTGCGCGAGGCTCTGGTATCGCATTCCGCCGGGCGAACCTTCGGGGCCAAAGGTCCCTGCATTGTTGATGAGCATGTCCACGGGCGTGCCAAGCAGGTTCCGCGCCAGAACCTCGACGTTTCCGTCGTCAACCACGTCCAGGCCCAGGATACGGACGCGTCCGGGATTACTGTCGGCAACCTCACGAAGGCCCGGTGATCGGCCAGGGTCCCGGGCGCAGGCCAGCACCTGCCAGCCCGCTGCCGCCATCTGGCGGCAGTATTCCAGGCCGAGCCCGCGACTGGCCCCGGTGACCAGGACTGTTCCTGCGCTTCGCACTGTGACACTCATGGGGTCACCTCTGGTTGTGGCGCGCGACGGACACGCCGCATGCCAGCACTATGCTAACCGTCCACCCCGCCGCGGTGTCGATGGCAGCGACTTTGCGACCAAGAGGCGGGAGCTATTGGTAACGGTCTGTAACAAATCCGGAATGCTCTTGGTTTTGCGGGGATCGTTGACTAACATCGGCCGCCTGTCGGTCAGGCCAGGATGCTCGGAACAGATGACTTCCACCCGCCCCATTCGCGCACTGCTTCGCGGACTTGAGGTCCTCCATGTCCTCAATCAGCAGAACGGAGCCACGGTGTCCGAGGTAGCTACCGCCATCGACCTGCCTCGGACAACCACGTACCGCATCCTCGAAACCCTGTGCCATGCCGGTTACGCGTATCGCGCCGCCAGTGACGAGCGCTATCGCCTGACGATCCTCGTTCGCGGCCTGTCCGACGGCTTCGATGACGAAGCGTGGGTCACGCAGATCGCCCGCCCCTACATGTATGACCTCTGCAATGAACTCGTTTGGCCCGTCGCCATTGCGACGTTGTCCGGATCGACGATGCTGGTACGGCAAACCACCGACCACCGGAGCCCGCTGGCCGTGGAAAAGCGCGGTCCAGGGTTTCGCGTGGCGATCCTCGGTTCCGCGTCTGGAATCGCCTACCTGGCCTGGTGTCCCAAGGAGCAGCGCGATGCTCTGCTCGATCTCCTGGCGAAATCCAAGCGGCCGGAAGACCAGCCGGCGGCAAATCGCAAGAAGGTCCACGATCTCCTGCTGGAGACCCGCAAGCGCGGTTACGCGGCGTGGCGCCGGCCTCGTAGGGTGTCGGACGAACTGAGTCTCTCCGTGCCGATCCTGGCCGGAGAACGAATCCTGGCTTCGCTGACGATCCGGTTTTCGAGCACGGCGGTGCCGGAAGCCGAGGCCATCCAGCGGTTTATCCCGCGGCTGCGGGCGACTGCCCAGCGAATTGGCGACGATTTCCTCTCCCAGAGCGAGCAGCAGGCGCTTTCCATCGCCACGGACAGCCCCGCACCTTCCTCCGACGTCTGAGGCCTTATGGAAAAGGCCCTGGCGCTCGCGGGGAGCGCCAGGGCCTGCCACTGGACTTTTGGCGTCGCCGTGGGTGCTTCAGGCCACCTTGCGGGCAGGCTTCTTGCCGGTGCCCACCTTGGAGCGTTCAGCTTGCGGCTTGGCCCACGTCTGGAATACCGGCGTCTTCGGCGCGTCGAGGCCGGTTTCCTTCTTGCACGACTTCTTCAGTTCAGGAATGGTGCCGCCGAAGTCGAAGAGCTTGGTCTTGCCGCGCTTCTTGGCCATCTTTGCGCGCAATGCTGTCGTTGCCTTCTCGTCGACGGTGCCATTGGGCTTGATGACGACGCCGTAACGCTTGGCGCCGTCACGGGAGACCAGGCCGGCTTCTACGTCGAAAGCGACCTTCTCGACCGGCCGCTTGAGCGGGTCGCCCCAGCCACCGCCACCCCAGGTATCGAAGTAGAGGAGATCGCCTTCGGCCACCGGTATGCGGTCGCACTTGGACGGCAGCAACTCCTTCTTCCCGTTCTTGCGGATCATGATCTTGCGGCTCCGGGCACCCGGCAACCCGCCATTGACGCCCCAGGGGTAAGTAAGCCACCGGTCGTCGTGAATCGAGATCTGCCCGGGCTCCAGGAAACGATAGCCCACGCGTAGCGCGTTGCCGCCGCGGTGGAGGCCGGCGCCACCAGTGTCAGCCAGGGTCTCATAGGCCTCGATACGGAGCGGGAAATAGCTCTCGAGGAACTCATTGGGTACGTTGGTGAAGCTGGGCCAGAGGGAATGCCCGTCCGGTCCGTCCCCAAAGGGCTTGCCGGGGATGCCGCCAAAGCCAATGCTGTACAACTGGTACCACTCGCCCGTCTTGCGGTAGCCCGAGTACATGAAGTGCGGGCTGTCCGAGAACCCGGCAGCGCACAGGAAGTCCGGGTTACCCTGACCAAGCAGGCCGCCCAGGATATCGAAGATCCGGCCGAGCGCGTGCGTCCTGCAGGACAGTGCGGCGGGAAACCGCGGCTTCAGCAACGACCCCTCCGGGATCCGCACCTCCATCAGGTCATAGAAGCCGTCGTTGAACATGATCTGGGGATCGAAAACCATGATCATGTAGACGCCGCAGAACATCTTGAACATCTCCTCGTTGAGGTAGAAGTTCACCGAACTGATGGATTGCGGGTCCGTGCCCTCGAAGTCGAAAACCACCTTCTCGCCCTCGCGCCACATCGCGCAACGCAGCTTGTAGGGCCCCATGCCCATGCCGTCGTCGCAGATGTAGTCCTCGAAGAACTGCTTCTTCGTCGGAACGGTGGTCTTGATGAGGTGGGCCATCGCGCGACGATTGCGGTCCAGCAGTTCCTCGAGCGCAGAGTAGTACACGTCGTCGCCGAAACGGTGTGCCATCTCGATGATGCGCTTTTCCGCG
>CAZTGY010000020.1:0-2408 GCA_964613445.1 uncultured Chromatiaceae bacterium
GAAGCGCGGCCGGGGCGGCAGCGGATTACAGGTCATCTGGTGAGCGGCCTCGGTCATGCCGTAGGCCTCGATGAGCGGGCAGCGGAAGGTGGCTTCGAGCTCCGTCATGACCTGCGGGGGAAGCGATGCGGACGAGGACCGGATGAAGCGCAGGGGCACGTCCCCGATCACGTCCCGGTGGCGCGCGGCGCGGGCCAGTATCGCCTGGTGCATGGTAGGTACGGCCGTGTACCAGCTGGGGCGGATGTCCCGTAGCCAGGTGAAGAACTGGAGGGCGTTGAATCCGGGCGTGCAGCATACGTTCGCACCGGCGTGGAGGGAGCTCAGCAGGGCCGCGATCAGCCCGTGGATGTGAAAGAGCGGCATCACCTGCAGGCAGCGGTCGGCCGGCGTCAGCATAAGGCTCGCGGCAATGTGGCCCGCCGAGGCGCACACGTTGGCGTGGGTCAGCGGCACGATCTTGGGCCGTGACGTGGTACCCGAGGTGTGCAGCACCAGCGCCACGTCGCTGGCGCCGGCGGGTCCGGGACTCGCGGCCGTGCCGGGCGGACCCCGCAGCTCGAAGCGGCCCGCGGCGGCGCCGGGCGGCACCACCAGCTCCGCAATCCGGATGCCCAGCTTCCGCGCCGCCGTCACAGCGGGCGACGTGCTGCCAGCCTCCACCACCAGCAGGCGCGCCGCCAGGTCCTGCAGGTAGAACTCGAATTCGTCGCCCGTGTAGCCAGGATTCAGCGGCGCCGTCGTGGCGCCAGCAGCGATGGCCACGAAGGCGACGGCCATCTCGGGTCCGTTTGGCAGCACGATGGCCACGGGGTCGTTACGGCCGGCGCCGAGCGCGTTGAGCGCCGTGATGGTTGCGGTGGCCTGCTCTGCCAGGGCGGCGTAAGTCAGATCCGGCCGGCCGGGCGCCGAAATGGCCGGTGCCGTGGCGGCGCCCCGACCAATGAGGTCCAGGATTGACGTGTGCGTTGACATGTTCGGATTCTGCAATCAGTCGCCCGCGGGGAACAGTCCGGCAACGATAGCAGCCCGTCCGGTCCGCCAGGCGGCGCCCCCTGTGCTAACTTGGTCCCGGACACCATCCATGGCCAACCTTTCCCGCCGCCACCTCCTAGCCGCATCACTGGCTCTCGCCGGCGCCGGGTCCGTCCGCGGTGCTCCGGCGCGCAAGCCGGACCGGTGGGATACCGTCGTGGTCGGCGCCGGCGTGTTCGGCGCGTGGACGGCCTGGGAACTGCGCCGTCGCGGCCAGTCCGTGCTGCTGGTGGATTCCGTGGGTCCGGCGCATGCCCGCGCCTCGTCGGGTGGCGAGTCGCGCATGACGCGCAGCCTGTACGGCGCCGACCTCGTCTACACGAGGATGGCCCTGGCATCGCTCGAGGACTGGCGCTGGCTGTCCGGACGATCCGGCCTGCCCATCCTGCACCCGACCGGCGTCCTGATGTTCTTCCCGCGGCCTGAGCCGTTCGCCACGCAGTCCATCGAGGCGCACCGGGAGCTTGGCCTGCCCGTGGAAATCCTCTACCGGCCGGAGTTGCAGCGGCGCTATCCCCAGGTGCGTTGGGACGGGATCGAGTTTGGCCTGTTCGAACCCCACTTCGGGGCCCTGATGGCCCGTCGCGCCGTGCAGACACTGGTCGCGGAGTTCGTGGCGGCGGGTGGAGAGTACCTGACGGCGGCGGTCGAACCGCCGGCGATCCCCGGGCGAATCGATGCGGTACGAGCCCGTAGTGGTGAACTGCTTCGCGCGGGGAACTTCGTGTTTGCCTGCGGGCCCTGGCTGCCGGCGCTGCTACCGGCCGTCCTCGGCACGAGGATCTTCCCCACGCGGCAGGAAGTCTTCTTCTTCGCCACCCCGGCCGGTGACGACCGGTTCCTCGGGGACCGGCTGCCCGGCTGGGCAGACTTCAATGGGGGCGACATCTACTACGGCTTTCCGGACCTGGAAAGCCGCGGCTTCAAGATCGCCCACGACCGTCACGGTTCCCGTTTCGACCCGGATTCCGGCGACCGTCAGGTAACCGCCACGGGACTCGCCAACATCCGCGCCTATCTTGACGGCCGCTTCCCGCTGCTCGCCGGGCAACCGCTGGTTGAGTCCCGCGTGTGCCAGTACGAGAACAGCTCGAACGGGGACTTGCTGATCGATCGCCTTCCGGGCACCGAGAACGCCGTGGTGGTCGGGGCCGGCTCCGGGCATGGCTTCAAGCATGGGCCGGCGGTGGGACGTTACGCGGCTGACCTAGTGTTGGGCAAGTTGGGAGCCAGCGAGCCGCGCTTTTCCCTGGCGTCAAAGGGCAGCATCCAGGACCGCCAGGTCCACTGAGGAGAGGGAGGCGCCGGGTTTTCGGTATTCGGTTCCCCGGGTGACCCGGGAAACCGAATACCGAAGAACCCGCGCCGCCGGA
>CAZTGY010000020.1:2418-10384 GCA_964613445.1 uncultured Chromatiaceae bacterium
TTGGGGTTGGGGGGCCCCGGGGCCCCCCCGCAACCCCCCCCCCCCCCCCCCCCCCGCCTCCGGATTGGCTAGAAGCGGAAGCGCGTGGTCAAGCCGACCGTGCGCGGCTGGTTGGTGTGCATTCCCAGTCGCGCCCGCCCGCCACGCTCGCGATCGAAGGCCAGGTCGGCATTTTCATCCGTCAGGTTGGTGACATAGGCCAGGATCGACCAGCTTTCGAAGTCGACGCCGGCGTTCAGGTTGAGGATCTGGTAGGCATCGAGTTCCAGGTCGACCGATGTAACGTCCGTGCCGGGCGCACCACCGTAGGGCAGGCCCGAGACGAACTGCCCGGCGCCGGCAACCTGGTCGGAGGGCTGGGTATAGCGGTTGCCAACGTGCTGGATCGAGGCCGACGCGAAGCCTTCGGACGGCACGCTCCAGATGTCGAGGGGGAAGTAGAAGCTCGCGGCAGCTGCCAGCTGCACCTCCGGGACCGAGGCAAGGCGATTGCCGTCCTCGATACCACCGATGATGTTGCCGTCGCCGTCGCGGACCGTGGCGTCGAACTCCGCGTTGAGCAGGGTACCGGCGAGGGACAGGACAACGCCTTCCGCGGGCTCTGCGCTGAGCTCGAACTCGACACCTGCGGTGTGGGCATCGGGAACGTTGAACGAGATGCGCGACGAGCACGAACCCGCATCCAGTGTCACCTGGAGATCCGTGATGTCCGTGTAGAAGACCGCGGCATTGAAAGTGACCCCGCCCTTCCGCATCTTCACGCCGGTTTCATAGTTCCACAGCGTTTCGTCATCGTAGTCCTGGAAGCCACCGAAGATGGCCTCGTCCTCGTCCGTGCAAAGCGGGACGTTCAGCGGATCGTTGACGCCGCCAAGGCGGAAGCCCTGTGACGCCTGGGCATTGATGCTCACGGAATCCGAAACGTCGTACTTGACCATCACGCGGGGCGTCACGCCGTCCGCGTCCGTCTTGTCGACCTGCCCGCTGTCACCGTTGGCAAAGAGGCCGCCGCTGGTGATGGTGCGCTCCTCCTCGTAGTCGTAGTAGCGGGCACCGGCCGTCAGGCTGAGCCTGTCATTGATGTCGTACGTGGCCTCGCCGAAGAGGGCGTACTGGGTGAGGTCGTAGGGCAGGTCGGAGTTGAACGGCGAGTCGGGACCGTAGCCATTGGCGGCGCCGGCCGCCGTACCTGCACCCAGTGCCGCATCGGTGGCGGCGTCATAACCCGGGGTCGGGAGGCGCTGGGCGTAGTCACGTTCGACATCCGTGTAGAAGGCACCGAGCAGCCACTGCAGGCGACCATCGGTGTTCGACGCCAGCCGGAGCTCCTGCGTCCACTGCTTGACGTCGGTCGTGTCGCGCAGGTTCGACGGCAAGAGGACGTCAGCGTCGGCAAAGCCCAGGTCGACGGACACGCTGCCAGTCAAGGCACTGGCATCCCGGCTGACCAGGATCGAGCGGTCGGTGTAGGTGGTGACGGACGTCAGGTCTACCGAGCCAAACCCGACTTCGATCGTGGCGTCGGCTATGAGGGTCTCGTCCTCAAACGCCTCGTCGAGCAGCAGGAACTGCTGGCGTTCGTCGAAGGTCACGGCCGGCCGGGTGGTGGTGAACGGGTTGGCAAACAGGTTGAACAGCTCCTGCCGGTTGAAGCCGTCGGTGTTGGTCTCCTGGTAGACCACGCGGGGCGTGATGGCAATGTCGTCGGTCGGTTCGAAGCGCAGGGCGACCCGGACGCCTTCCCGGTCGCCGGAATTGACATCTTCCTTGACGCCACCGCCCTCCTGCAGGGCATCGATGAAGCCGGCAAACTCGGTGTAGTAGCCGACGATGCGCAGTGCGGCGTTGTCACCGAGCGGTACATTGACCACGCCCTTGCCGTGGCCACCGATTTCACCATCCGTGACGGTATTGACGTTGGCCTCGACCAGGCCCTCGACTTCGCCGAGCTTCGGCTGGTTGGTGATGTAGCGAACGGTGCCGCCCACGGATCCGGAGCCGAACAGGGTGCCCTGCGGGCCGCGCAGGGTCTCGATGCGGTTCAGGTCAAAGAGGTCGAGGTCCGGGGTGAACAAGGACAGCGATATCACCGACTCGTCGAGGTACACACCCACCTGCTCCTTGACGCCAGGCTGGTCGCGAACGATCTGGCCCGCCGAAACGCCGCGAATGGCGACCTGGCTCTGTCCCGGCCCGAGATTCTGGATGGACAGGCCGGCAACATTGCGTGCGACATCCTCCAGGGTGGCGGCGCCGGTGCGCTGGATGTCGGCCTCGGTCTGCGCGTTCACCGAGAACGGCAGTTCCTGGATCGTCGAGTCCCGCTTGGTGGCCGTAACGATGATCTCGTCCGTCACCGCGTAGGACGCCGTCGACACTGCCAGCAGTGCAGCGAGTGCCACCAACAGGTGGCCGTAGTTGCCATTTCCCCTCACGATTAACCCCCGTATGCAGTCGGAAATCGAGCGTTGTTGCCTGACTACCACGCAGCCAGGCGCCCCCATCGCCGGCGAGAGTCTCACACCCGCCGGTAAAAGTCAGCCCCGGTGCGGGGCGGACCCCCGGGCGCATCAGCGCTGGTGGCCGCCATCGTTACGCCAGTGGTACTCCATGTAGCGGGCCGTCATTTCTGCCGTCGAGGGACCGTGGAGGCGGGCAACCAGGTGCAGTGACAGGTCAATGCCCGCCGCAATGCCGGCCGACGTGGCGACCCGGCCGTGATCGATGAAGCGCCGGTCCGGGACCAGGGTCGCTGCGGGTGCCAGGGTCGCCAGCTCGGCAATGTTCTCGTAGTGGGTCGTGGCGGTCCGGCCGTCCAGCAGGCCGGCCCTGGCGAGCAGGCGGGCGCCCGTGCAGACAGCGGCGACTACTTCGGCGCGCTGGGCCTGGCACCGGATCCAGTCCACGACCTGAGGACGGTCGAGCAGTGCCCGGGAACCGTTGCCGCCGGGCACGACCAGAATGTCGGGCGCCGGGGCCGACTCGAGAGTGTGGTCAGGCACCAGCCGCAGGCCGTTGCGGGCGCGAACCGTCCCCAGGGTCAGGGCCAGGGTCTGGACCTCGAACAACCGGTAACCCGACAACTCGTCGGTCACGGCAAACACTTCGAACGGGCCAGCGACGTCAAGGACCTCGACGTCGTCGAAGAGGAGGATGGCAACGGTGCGGCGCATGGCAGTTGGACGCTTATACTCCGCGGCCGTGCTCACCCTCAACCACCTCCCGCTGACCCCGGAATTCCGCGCTGGCGCCCGCGCGGGATTTCGTGCGTTCCTGCCCCAGTCCATCGGCCTGATCCCCTGGGGCATGGTGACCGGCGTGGCCATGGTGGGCAGCGGCCTCACGCCCCTGCAGGCCGCGGGCATGAGCGTGATCGTCTTCTCGGGCACGGCCCAGCTGGGCACGCTGCCCCTGATTGCGGCCGGTGCGCCCCTGTGGCTGATCGTCGCCACCGCACTGGCCCTCAACCTCCGCTTCGTGATCTTCAGCGCCGGCATCGCCGGCAACTTCCAGCACCTCCGCGCCCCGGCACGCTGGGGGGTCGGATACCTGCTGGTGGACGGCGTTTTCGCCATCTGCCTCGAGCCAATGCTGCGCAATGAAAATCCGCAGTGGCGACTGGGTCACTACCTGGCACCTTCCCTGTGGGCCTGGCTGCTCTGGCAGGTATCGGGCCTGACCGGGATCATATTTGCCGACGCCGCCCCGCAAGCCTGGTCCCTGGAATTCATGGCGACCATCGCGCTGCTGGTGCTGCTGCTGCCCATGGCGGGCACGCGGCCCATGCTGGTGGCAGCGCTGACGGGCGGCGCTGCTGCCATCGCATTGCACGGCCTGCCGCTACGCCTGGGCCTGCTGGCCGGAATGGTCGTCGGGATCCTGGGCGGGTTCGCGGCAGAACGCTGGCAATCCACGGCCGTGGAGGACTGAGCGCATGATCGCACCGGGATTCGGCGACGGCTGGACCATCTGGCTGACGTTCCTGCTGCTCGCACTCGCCACCACCCTGCCCCGGGCCAGCTTCATCGTGCTGGGCAGCCGCGTCACCCTGCCGTCACGCGTCCGGCGGGCGCTGCGCTACGCGCCGGCAGCCGCCCTTGCCGCCGTGGTCGCGCCGGATCTGCTCATGGCCAACGGCGTGGTGACCATCCTCAATCCCCGGCTCGTCGCAGGCATCGTCGTGCTCCTCGTTGCTTCCCGCTGGCGGAATCCCTTCCTGCCCTTCATCGCCGGGATGGGGAGCCTCTGGCTGATCCAGTACCTCGCCTGACGCCAGGCCTGCTTCAGGTGGACGGCCGCGCCAGCGCGCCCGGGAAACTGCGCTCGAGAACCCGCTCCACCGCCGCCGCGGCCACCGCCGGGCTCCAGTAGAAGCCCTGGCCGCAGTCCACACCGGCCGCGCGCAGGAAGAAGGCCTGCTCCCAGCTCTCCACGCCCTCGGCGATGGTGCGCACGCGGAGTGCCGCGGCCAGTCCCACGATCCCCCGAAGCATGCGCGCCGCCGCATGGTTCTCGAGGATCGGCACCAGCAGGCTGCGGTCGATCTTCAGGACATCCAGGTCCAGCCCGACGAACTGGGAAAGCCCGCTGTGGCCCGTCCCGAAGTCGTCCAGTGCCACGGTCACGCCGAGGGCGCGGGCGGCGTCGATCGAGGCACGGCCGAGGTCACTCAGAGCCTGGCGCTCGGTCAGCTCGACGACCAGCCGGTTGAGCCACGGGTCGAGCCCGAGCTCCCGGGCCATCGGCGCAATGCGACCCGTACCCATGACGGATGGCGGCACGTTGATGCTCACATAGAAGCCCGGGTGCCGGGCGAAGACCGGGACGATATCGCTGCGGATGGCCGACAACAGCCGGTGGATGAGGTCGTACTGCGCCTCCGGATCGGTCTCCAGGTCTTCCATCAGCCTGCCGGCGGACTGGATGGCGCCGTCCGGGCCGACGAGGCGGCTCAAGGCCTCGAACCCGGCCACACGGCCGGTGTTGAGGTCAACGATGGGCTGGTACCAGGCCGTCAGGTTGAGCAGTCGCGGATCGGTCATGGGCAATGGCCCCGCCTGATGGCTGTCGATTGGCCATTCTAGGCGTGGCACCGGCCCCTGCCAGCCGGCCGGCGGAGCGCCGTCGCGGGGGCAGCGGACACGAGTTCCTCATTATGAGAGCGGGCCCACAGACGGGCCCGGGTCGGGAGCCTACGTTATGTCAGCGGCGACGGGCACCGGACTTATGTCAAACGAACTGATGATCGTCATGGCCACGGCCAGCACCGCCGCGCTGGCTGGTGGCGGCCTCGTGGCCTGGCTCACCACCCGGAACCGGCCCATGGCCGATCCGGAGGCGGACGGCCGCCATGAACTGCAGCTCATCGAGTTGCGCGAGACCGCCCTGCGAAGCCAGCGGGAAAGCCACGCGGCCGAACAGCAGGTACTCGGACTGCAAGCGGAACTAGACAGGGCCCAGACCCATGTCGGGCAGCTCGAGGACCAGGTGGCCGCCTACCTCCGCCAGTACGCCCAGGCCAAGAACACGCTGAAGGCCGAGATCCGCCAGAAGGGCCGGCTGCAGGTCGAACTTGCTGCCGCAACCGCCCAGGTCGAGTCGCTGCGGGCGCGCGTGCAGGAACTGGAAATGGAACGCAACGCCATCACCGGTTCGCTCCGCCGCCTCAGCGCCTAGCCGCCACATCGCGACGCCAGGCAGCAAGGCCCCCAGCTCGGCCCCCGCCGGGGACGACATTGAATTCCCGACCGCAGGCCTCATTACGGTAGCTGGTGCAGCCCCTGGGGGCGGACGGATACCGGCATGAGCGACAACGAGAAACTCCCGACGAAGCCCGATGAACAGCAGGTCCCCGAGGACGTGCTCATCATCCTGCCGGTGCGGAACACCGTCGTGTTCCCCGGCGCGGTAATTCCGCTCACGATCGGCCGCCGGATCTCCCTGGCGGCCGCCGAGGAAGCATCCCGCAGCGGTCGCCGGATCGGCCTCGTCATGCAGAAGGACCCCTCGGTGGACGAGCCGACGGACAAGGACCTGCACCCGGTCGGCACCATCGCGCGCGTCGTCCGCTACTTCACCGCCCGCGACGGCACCCAGCACGTGGTCTGCCAGGGCGAGCAGCGCTTCCGGGTCCTCGAGCATATCCCGGGCCTGCCGTTCATGGCGGCCCGCTTCGACCTGGTCTACGAGCCCGCCCCCGATACGGCGGCGCTGGAGGCCCGCGCGCGGATCCTGAAGGAGCGCGCCATCGAGGCCATCGCGCTGCTGCCCCAGGCCATGCCGGAACTGGCAGGCGTGCTCCAGCAGATCGACAACCCGGGCCAGCTGGCCGACCTGGTTGCCGGCTTCCTCGACATCAAGCCCCGGCAGAAGCAGGACGTGCTCGAGATCTTCGACGTGCAGCGGCGCCTCGACCGCGTGCTGGACCTCCTGTCCCACCAGGTCGAGGTCATGAAGCTATCGCGCCAGGTGGACGAGCAGACCAAGGAGAAGCTCGAGGACCGCCAGCGGGAGTTCTACCTGCGCGAGCAGATGCGGACCATCCAGAAGGAGCTGGGCGACACCGAGGAAGTCGCCCAGCTGGACGAGCTGCGCGCCGCCATCGAGAAGGCCGGCATGCCCGAGGAGGCCCTGACGCAGGCCCGCAAGGAGCTGAAGCGCCTCGAGCAGATGCCCGAGGCATCCGGCGAGCATTCCATGGTACGTACCTACCTGGACTGGCTCGTGGCCCTGCCCTGGGCAAAGCTCGATGCGGAATCCATAGACATCGCGAAGGCTCGCCAGGTGCTCGAGGACGACCACTTCGGCCTCACGAAGGTCAAGCAGCGCATCCTCGAGTACCTCGCGGTGCGCAAGCTGAACCCGGAGGGCCGGTCGCCCATCCTGTGCTTCGTCGGCCCGCCCGGCGTGGGCAAGACGTCGCTGGGCCAGAGCATCGCCAGGGCGCTCGGCCTGAAATTCGTCCGCGGCTCGCTCGGCGGCGTGCACGACGAAGCCGAGATCCGCGGGCACAGGCGCACCTACATCGGGTCACTGCCGGGCACGATCCTCCAGCAGCTCCGCAAGGCCGGCACGCGCAATCCCGTCTTCATGCTCGACGAGATGGACAAGCTCGGCGGCGGCGGCTTCCACGGTGATCCGTCCTCCGCCCTGCTCGAGGTCCTCGACCCCGAGCAGAACGGCACGTTCCGGGACAACTACCTGGCCGTGCCCTTCGACCTGTCCAAGGTGTTCTTCGTGGCGACGGCGAACCAGCTCGACACCATTCCCGGGCCCTTGCGCGACCGCATGGAGATCATCGAGCTGCCCGGCTACACCCAGGAGGAGAAGCTGCAGATCGGCCGGCGCTACCTGGTGGCGCGCCAGCAGAAGGCCAACGGGCTAACGGAAGAGCAGGTCAGCATCAGCGACGACGCGCTGGCAGAGATCGTTGCCAACTACACGCGGGAAGCCGGGGTCCGGAACCTGGAGCGGCAGATCGGCTCGGTCCTGCGCAATGTGGCGGTGCGGATCTCGGAAGGCACCGCCACCCACGTGGACCTCGACGGGCAGGCCGTGCAGGAAATCCTGGGCGCCCGGCGCTTCGAGTCCGAGGTGGCGTTGCGCACCAGCACGGCCGGCGTGGCCACGGGCCTCGCCTGGACGCCCGTGGGCGGCGATATCCTCTTCATCGAGGCGACCAGCATGCCCGGCAAGGGCCAGCTGATCCTCACGGGCCAGCTCGGCGACGTGATGAAGGAAAGTGCCCAGGCGGCCTTCAGCCTGGTGAAGACCCGGGCAGATACGCTGGGCCTGGGCGGCATCGACTTCGCCGCCCGGGACCTGCACGTGCACCTGCCCGCGGGTGCGATCCCCAAGGACGGACCGAGCGCCGGCGTGGCGTTGTTCATGGCGATCAGCTCGCTGCTCTCCGGGCGCAAGGTGCGGAGCGACGTCGCGATGACCGGCGAGATCAGCCTGCGCGGCC
>CAZTGY010000020.1:10394-17427 GCA_964613445.1 uncultured Chromatiaceae bacterium
CTGGTGCTGCCGGTGGGCGGCATCAAGGAGAAGACGCTGGCGGCCCTGCGGGCCGGCATCCACACGGTGCTGCTGCCCGCCAGGAACCGGAAGGACCTGGAGGAGATCCCTGAGAGCGCCCGGAACCAGCTTGAGTTCGTCTGGCTGGAGACCGTGGACGACGCGCTCACGGCGGCGCTGGAACCGCTGCCGCGACCGGTACTGTAGGAGCGGCTTCAGCCGCGACGCGGCCCCGCCGGCCTGGCAGGCTCAGTGCCGCTGGCCGCTATCGCATTGACTGCTGTCGCGTTCCGGACACTCCGCGCCGGCCGGGTCGCCGTCGCCGGGCCCGGCCTGCGGCGGCCTGGCGGTCCACTCGCCGGTCTTGCCGGTGAATACCCCCGGGCTCTCAGGCATTTCGCGGCGGTTGTAGTGGGTCTCTCCGCTGCGGTCGTGCACGGGCGGCCGGGAGGCGCAGGCGGCCACCGTGAGGGCCAGGGCCACCAGCAGCGGCATTCCCGCCATCAGAACCGCACCCGCGTGCCGTTGGTAAACACCAGGATGTCCTCGAAGTCCGGGCCCGTGGCCCGGTCCAGGCTGAGCCAGCGCAGCTGGCTGTACAGCTCTATGCCAAAGCGCTCGAAGACCTGGACCGCGGCCACGCCGAAGGACTGGCCCTTGTCACCCTCGGCCGTGACGTTCTCGGTGTAGGTGTAGTCGAAGCCGAAGCCCGTGGGGCCGAAGCGGAGCAGTTGCGTGTCCCAACCGACCTTGCCATACATGTTGTAAGGCGTGTCACCCTCCGTGCCGCTGTCGAGGCCGCCGGACACGGTCAGGCTGAGGCCCGTGTCGTTGTGGAGCATCGACCAGGATCCGGACCACCGGTAGTCGGTGCCAACCTCGTTTGGGTCCGCGATGGCAATGGCGCCCAGCGTCGTGAAGCCGCCCAGCTGCACGCCGGTCCAGTGGTCGTAGTCACCGCCGTAGGTAAGCGCCACGGAATAGCGCTGGTCCGCGCCAGCCGACGCGGAAACCTGCATGGGCCCGAACATGGGCGTGTCATAGCGGAACCGGTTCATCCGGTCGCCGTCGAAGTTGAAGAAGGCGTCCCCGATGGCCACGCCGGTCAGGGATTCGCCGTCGGTAAACTGCAGGCCGCCCATGGGGAACGCGACGCCGGACAGCATCACCGCCGCGCTGACCAGGGAAAGGTCGAATTCCGCCGTGTTGTCCGCCGCAGCGGAGCCCCGGCCGAACATGACGCGGCCGTAGCGCTCGTCCAGCAGCCAGACGTCAGCGCGGCGCACCTGCATGAAGTCATCAGCTCGTTCGTTGTCCTGGCTGACGTCGAAGGAGTTATTGCCGCTGAAGGCGACCTCCAGCGTGCTGCCGACCTGCGGCCCTTCGGCAAAGCTGGCCACGGCGGCCAGCCGCATGCGGCTGTTGCTGTTGTCGTTGTCGACGAAGTAGCCCCGGGTGCTCTCGCCGTCGTCCGCCAGGTTGTATGCCTGGTTCACCTGTCCGGCCACGGTCATCTGCAGGCCGGGGTTATCGTACTGGGTCAGCGGCTCGTCGCCGTCCTCCTTGAAGTACTTGGGTTGCCCGGCGGCCGGCTCCACCTTGCCGCGCAACTCGGCCACTTCCTTCTTCAGGGCCTCGATCTCCTGGTTCTGGCGCTGGAGCTGCTCGATGAGCACGTCGATACGGTCCTGGGCCTCCACTCGACCCGGCCCGATGACCAGGCACGCCAGGACGATTGCCACCATCGCCAGCTTCATCGGCAGGCGACGGTCAGTGTGCGTCGGCATGGTCTGGGCTCCTCGGTTCGAGTATGAATTCTGGAAATCCAGCACGGGAAAATACTCTTCCGGAGGGATCATCCACAAGCTGCACGAGTGCGGGTGGTTTGCGCCCGGCAGCACGCGGGAACCGGCAGCCCCGCAGCCAGGCTCTTGACGTCGCGCGAATCAACGCGGCTTCAGCGCCACTCCGGCCGTGATCCGCCCGCCCGGCTGCAGCACGACTTTCTCGCCGGCTGCCAGTCCCTTGACGACCTGGGCCTCCAGGCCATTCTCCATGCCCAGGTCCACGGTGCGCAGCATCGCCCGTCCGCCGTCATCCACGAACACGGCCCACT
This sequence comes from uncultured Chromatiaceae bacterium, assembly GCA_964613445.1. GTDB lineage: Bacteria > Pseudomonadota > Gammaproteobacteria > Steroidobacterales > SHZI01. Next base: position 12,511 of record CAZTGY010000020.1, read on the forward strand.
GACCCTGCTCGCGGAACAGGGCCGCCTGCGGAACCTTCAGCACATCGGCGGCCTCCGCCAGCACGATCCTCGGCTCCACGCGGTAGCCATGGCCCAGGCGCACCCAACGATCGGGTGGATCGGTGAAATCTATGATGACATTCACCCGCTGTTCCTCGATCCCCAGCGCCGACACTTTCGTGAAACCAAACGGCTCCACCCGGCGCACGGTGCCGTTCAGCGGGGCTGCGCCACCCCAGGCCTCGATGAGGACGCGCTGGCCCGGCTCCACGCGGACGGCGTCGGTGGACAGCAGGTCCACGACGATTTCCATGTCTCCCGGATTGCCGATCTCGACGAGCGGCGCGCCGGAGGCCACCACCGCCTCGCTCTCCTGCAGGACCCGCAGCACGCTGCCACTGACCGGCGAGTAGACGTCGATGCAATCGCAGTCCGGCCCGGCGCGCCGCCGGGCCACGCCTGGCGCGGTGAGCCGGGCACGCGCTTCCTCCAGGGCGGCGGCCGCCGTCTGCGCCCGCCGTTCGGCCGCATCCCGGTCATTGGCCGACACGACGCCCTGCCCCGCCAGTTGCCGGTAGCGCCTGAGCTCCGTATCGGCGAAATCCCGCTCCGCCTCGGCCTTGCGCACGGCGGCACGGGCTTCCCGTTCCGAACGGGCGTCCAGGAAGGTCGGGTCGCTGGGCGCGATGCGCGCCACGACCGTCTTCCTTGCCGTGACCGTGTCGCCCGCCTTCAGCTCGATCCGGCGCATGAGGCCCGACAGGGGCGCGGAAACGACAAATACGTCCTTGACCCGCGTCTCGCCCTCGTCACTCACCGTGACCTGGATGGGGCCGCTGGTGATACCGGCCAGGTCAACCGGGATGGGCTTCGGCCGGAACAGCCAGGCGAGCGCGAGCCCGCCCACGACCAGCATCGGGAGCCAGAACAGAAGTCGGCGAGTCTGTGCAGAAAGTGCCATGCGGGTCTTCTTCGGTTGCGGGCTATTCGCGGGTCTTGAGCACGGCAATCAGGTCCAGCGTATCCAGCCGGCGTCGGACGAGGAACGCCGAGAACAGGCTTGCCGCCAGGATGATGAGCACCGAGAGCCCGAGGGTCTCGAGCTGGATTGCCATCGGGATACGGTAGAGCTCGGTCTTGAAGGCGGTCAGCATCAACGCACCCAGACCATAGCCCAGAACACAGCCGACGGGCAGGGCAATTAACGTGAGAAAGCCGATTTCCCCCAGCAGGATGTAGGAGATCTCGCGTCGCGTGAACCCCAGCACGCGGAGCGTGGCCAGCTCGCGGCCACGCTCGGACAGGGCAATCCGGGCAGCGTTGTACGTGACGCCGAAGGCCAGCGTGCAGGCAAAGACGACGAAGAAGCCGACGAAGATGTACAGGGTCTTCGCCAGCGTATCGTAGAAGGTGTCCACTGCGGCCTGCTTCAGGGTGACGGCGCTCACCATGGGTACCAGCTTGAGGTCCCGGTAGAAGCGGGCCTGCTGGTCCTGGTCGAGCCGGAGATGCACGCTGTTCACCGCATCCCGCTCGTGCATCAACCGGTTCAGCGCACGGATGTCCATGTAGGCCGGGCTGCCAATGTAGGTTTCGAAGGTCGATACCACGGGCACCTCGAACGTCGGGCGCCGGCCCTCCAGCACCTCGACGGTGATGCGGTCCCCCGGACGGACCTGCAGCATGTCGGCCAGCTGCGTGGAGATCACGAGACCGTCGGGGGGCAGGTTCAGGTTACGGCCGGATGCGTCGTACACGTGGCTCAATTCCTGGACGGCCGGCAGGCCCTGCAGGGACTCGCGCTCCTCCCGCGGGCCGAAGCGCATCTTGGCCGGCACCACGCGCATGGACTCGACGGTCCGCACGCCAGTCATCCGGGCAAGGTCCCGGGCCACCTCGGCAGAGCGCGTGCTGGCAAAGCCGACCGTGATGTCCTGTCCCTGGGCCTGGCGGAAATAGACGTCGACCAGGTGATCGATGGAGTCGAGCCACTGCAGGGAACTGACCAGCACGGCGACGGCCATGGCGGTGCCGAGTGAGGTCAGCGCGGAGCGCACGGGCCACCGGCCGATCTGCCGCAGGAGGATCCGGGTGGGCTGGTCCAGGGCGCCGAAGATTCGGCCGCGCCCCAGCCGCGTGCGTCGGAACATCGGTGGGGACGGCGGACGCATGGCCTCGGCCGGCGTGATGCGCACGCCAGCCCTCACCGCGCCCAGCGCGCCCGCCAGGGCGGCGAAGAGGCTCACCCCGGCAGCGACCAGGAAGGACCGGGGTCCCGGGTCGAACAGGAGGAACGGAAAACGGTAGAAGTCCGCATACAGGCGGGTGTTGAGCAAGCCGAAGTAATAGCCGCCCACCCAGCCCAGGATGATGCCCACCGCCGCAATGCCCACCACGAACTTCACGTAGTGCCAGGCGATGTCCCGGTCCCGGTAGCCAAAGGCCTTGAGCAGGCCGATCTCGCTGCGCTCCATGGCGATCAGGCGTGCCAGGACCATGTTGGTGAGGAACGCCGCCACGGCGAGGAACACCGTTGGCAGGATTGCCGCCAGGCTCTCGAGCTGGCGGATCTCGTTCATCAAAAACCAGTTGGACATCTGGTCCTTGCGCGCATAGGCACCGATGCCACCGTAGCGCCCGAGCATGTCGTCCAGCCGCTCGATGACCAGGCCGGGCTCCACTCCGCGCAGGAGCGTGAGAGAGATGGTGTTGAACGCCCCGTCCAGGTCGAAGGCTGCCTGCATCGCCTCCTGCCCCAGCCAGACGATGCCAAAGCGCTTGTCGTCGGGCATGAGGGCGCCCGGCCCGATCGTGTAGACGAACTCCGGTGAGAGGGCTATGCCGACGACCGTCAGCTGTCGCCAGTTGCCGTTCAGTACGGCCCGGAAGTGGCCGCCCAGGGTCAGTCCGTGAGCCTCGGCGAACGGCTCGGAGAGCACCGCCTCGTCGGGATAGCCCAGGCGGGGCGACCGGCCACTGCGCAGGGCAAGCTGGTTGAGGTCAGGAGGCCTGCGCTCGGGGATGGAAACCAGGTGGCCGATCACGGGCTCCTCGAAGCCCTCCATGTCGAGCACCGCGCTCTTCACCACCCGGACGTCCACGGCCTGCACGCCCGGCAGCTGGCGCACGCGATCGGCGATGTGTTCCGGGGCGCGCTCCACGGAGGCAAACACGTCGCCGAAGCGATAGCGCTCGTAGTAGGCAATCGCCGTCTCCGTGAGGGCCTCCATGGAAGTGAGGGACATGGCGAGAACGGCGATACCCGACGCGATGACCAGGGCGATCGCCAGCACCTGTCCGCGCAGCCGCCAGAGATCCCGGTACAGCTTGCGATTGAGCGGGGTCATGGCGGCCCTACCACGACAGCTCGGCGGCGCGCCGGCGGCGCGTGTTGCGCCGCTCTTCGATGATGTGGCCGTCACCCATCACCAGCACCCTGTCCGTCATGTCCGCAATCACGGCGTTGTGCGTGATCAGCACGGTCGTCGTGCCAAGCTCGGCATGGATGCGCTCGATGGCTTCGAGAACCAGAATGCCGGTGCGGCTGTCCAGGGCTCCGGTAGGTTCGTCGCAGAGCAGGATGCCCGGGCGCTTGGCGATGGCGCGGGCGATGGCCACGCGCTGCTGCTCGCCACCGGAGAGCTGGGCGGGAAAGTGATGCAGGCGCTCGCCCAGGCCCACGATGCGCAGTGCCTCCTCGGGTGGCATGGGTTGGCGGGCGATCTCCGTCACCAGCGCGACATTCTCCAGCGCCGTAAGGCTGGGGATGAGGTTGTAGAACTGGAAGACGAAGCCGACGTTATTGCGCCGGTACTCGGTCAGGCCCCGGTCGTCGAGGCCGGTGAGCTGCAGGTCCTGGAACCAGGCTTCGCCGCCGCTGGCGGAGTCCAGGCCGCCGAGGATGTTCAGCAGCGTGGACTTGCCGCTACCCGACGGACCCAGCAGGACGACGAGGTCGGCCGGAAAGAGCTCCAGCGACACGCCCCGCAGGGCATGGACCGCCACCTCGCCCGAGTGGTAGACCTTGGTCAGGTCGCGGGTGCGGAGTGCGGGTGAGGGTGGCATGGGGATATTCTCGCCCGCCCCATGGTCCTCCGCCTAGAATCCCGACGACCCTGGCTCCCGAAGGCGCTAGGATCCGGCCCAGGTATTCGTGGAGAGTTCACCATGCGTCAGTACCCGTCCCGCCCGGCAACCGCCCTGCTCTGCAGCGTCGTCACCCTCCTGCTGGCCGGCACGGGGCCGACCCTGGCCGGCGCGCCGGATGGCGCCGGCGGCAAGCCCAAGACCCCGCCCGCACCGGACGCCTTCTACGAGCACACCGGCTTCGAAGGCCGCGAACAGGTGCTCACCGACGCCATCGTCAAGGCCGTGCGGGAGGCGAAGCCCAGCAACGGCGAGACGCTGAACTTCACGGCCGACCAGCAGCGCATGCTGGGCCTGGCCGTCGCCAAGGCGATCAAGACCATCAGCAACGACACCCCCTACCAGCACGAGATGAACGATGCGCTGGTCAAGGCCCACCTGACGAACATCCAGTTCGCCAAGGACAACGGGCTGCTCAAGGAGCTGATCGACCACGAGGTCAAGACCCAGAGCCCCATGATCATCCGGGTGGGCAAGATGATCCGCGACGGCGGCAGCCCGGAGCTGGCCACGATCGCCCTCACGGAAAGGACCGCCTGCTTCTACCAGCTCGTGCAGGACTACCAGCGGACCGGAACCACCATGCGCTGGAAGGCTCCCTACGGCAACGTGCTCAACGTGACCCGGCAGATCGGCCAGCACAACCTGACCGAGCAGGAGATCCACGAGGTCTACACGATCCCCCTGATGAAGAAGCAGGCGGAGGTCATGGGGATGGACCTGGATATCACGCCCTGGCAGGCGGACGGCTGGGTCAGCATGACCATCAAG
>CAZTGY010000021.1:0-5167 GCA_964613445.1 uncultured Chromatiaceae bacterium
CTCCACGAGGTCGCCGAGCTTGCCGGTATCGACGAGGTTTCCCTGGATGGCGAGCGCCGAGCCGGGCCGCAGGCCATTCAGCCCGGCCGCCAGTGCCGCTGCGTCCGCGGCCGATTCCCGGTAATGAATGGCGACGCCGGCGCCCTGCCCGTGCAGGGTGCGGGCGATGGCCGCCCCCACCCGGCGACCCGCGCCGGTAATCAGGGCCCACTTGCCGGCCAGTGGAGATGCTTCACTCATGCAACAAGGTTCCTGCGATTGGCCTTATGCCGGCGCCGATGGCAGGCACGGACGGAACAGCCGCTAAGATAACACCACCATGCAAACCGGATTCGACCTGCCGCCGCCCGGGGCCCCGGCCCGGGAACACAGCAGCAGGGTGCGGGAACTCGTGGCGGCGCGGATCGCTGCGAGCGGTGGTTTCCTCAGCTTCGCGGACTACATGGACGCGGTCCTCTACGCTCCCGGGCTGGGTTACTACAGCGCCGGCGCGCAGAAGTTCGGCGCCGCGGGCGACTTCGTCACCGCGCCCGAGCTTGGCCATGTGTTCGCCCGCTGCCTCGCGCGCCAGGCCGGTGCCGCGCTTCGCCAGCTCGGTGGCGGCACGATCCTCGAGGTCGGCGGCGGCTCGGGCGCCCTGGCTGCGGACCTCCTGCTGGCTCTCCGTGAGACACCGCCCGAGCGGTATCTGCTCCTCGACGTCAGCGGTGACCTGCGCGAGCGGCAGCGGCGGGCCATCGAGGCGCGGGTCCCCGGGATGCTGCACCGGGTGACGTGGCTCGATGCGCTGCCTGCGGGGCCGTGGCAAGGCGTCCTGCTCGTCAACGAGGTGCTGGATGCCTTGCCGGTCGAGCGGTTCCGGATAGGGCCGGACATCCCGGCGCAGCTTGGCGTCCGGCTCGCGGAGGGCGGCCTCGCATGGGCGGCAAGGCGGGCACCGGCGCCATTGGTCGCGGCGATCCGGAATCTCGAGGCGCAGCTCGCCGCTCCCCTGGCCGACGGGTACACGAGCGAGATCGGCCTGCGGCACGCAAGCTGGCTGCAGGCGCTGCTGGCGCCGCTCGCGCGGGGGCTCGCCTTCTGCATCGACTATGGAGGAACCCGCCACGAGGTCTACCATCCGGGGCGGCGCGACGGGACGCTGGTCTGCCACTACCGGCACCGCCAGCACGCTGATCCCTTCTTCCTGCCCGGGCTCCAGGACCTGACCGCCTGGGTGGACTTCTCGGCGGCAGCGGCGGCCGCGGCGAATTCCGGCTTTGAAGTCGCTGCCTATGGGACCCAGGCCCACATGCTGCTGGCCTCCGGCATCCTCGACGAACTGCAGAGTGGCGCGGGTGCGACCGATCCCGCCCGCCTGCGGGAGGTTCACGAGGCTCAGCGCCTGCTCCTGCCCGGCGAGATGGGCGAGCGCTTCAAGGTGCTGGCACTGGCGCGCCGCTTCACCCCCGCCTTTCCGCTGACGGCGCGTGACCTCCGGGCGCGGCTCTAGGCTCCCTGGGCGGGCTGGAAAACCTCCCGGGCGGCCGTGACGGCGGCCAGCCGGGCGCTCCGGATGGCTTCCCCCAGCCGTTCACCGGTCAGGCCGACGCCCGATTCCCCGGGCGCGGCCACGGCCCGTGCGTCCACGGCGAGCGCCGCCCGCCATGCGGCCAGTACCAGTTCCCGCTGCGGGTAGGGCTGGTCCTCGAGTCCGGTCCGCCCGCGGGCATCCGCCTCGCAGGCATCGAGGAATTCCGTCACCCGGTCCGGGCGCCGGAACGCATCGAGGCTCTCCAGCAGCTTCAGCAGCGTCGCCGGGCGCAGCTCCAGGGCGCGATGACACAGTCCGTGGTTGAGCGTGACGGCGACGCCCAGGTCGCGACAGCGGTTGGGCACCGCGAGGCGCTCGCACATGGCCCTGACCAGGTCGACGCCCCGCTGCTCGTGGCCCACGTGGCGCGGCCATTCCGAGCGCGGCGTCGTGCCCTTGCCCAGGTCGTGGACGAGGACGGCAAAGCGGACCTCCGTGCTGAATGACCGGCGTGCCGCCTCCCGCAGCGCCAGTCCGACGTGCACCCCCGTGTCGATTTCCGGGTGCCACCCGGCCGGTTGCGGCACGCCGAAGAGTGCATCGACCTCGGGAAAGACCACGGCGAGCGCGCCGCAGTCCCGCAGCACCTGGATGAAGACGTCGGGCCGGGGCTCCGCCAGCGCGGATGCCGTTTCCTGCCAGACCCTTTCGGGCACCAGCGCGGCTGCCTCGCCGGCTGCGACCATCGCCCGCATCAGGTCGACCGTCGCTGGCGCTACCCGGAAGCCGAGATCGTGGAGACGCGCGGCAAAGCGCGCCACGCGCAGGATGCGGACCGGGTCTTCCCGGAAGGCAGCCGAGACGTGGTGCAGCAGGCGTGCCTCCAGATGCGCCTGGCCCCCGGCGGGATCGATGATGGCGCCATCGGCGGTCTGCGCCATGGCATTGATCGTCAGGTCCCGGCGCTGCAGGTCGTCCTCGAGGGTGACGGTCGGCTCGGCGTGGACCTCGAAGCCCCGGTAGCCCGGGGCGGTCTTGCGCTCCGTCCGGGCCAGGGCGTACTCCTCCCCGGTCTCCGGGTGCAGGTAGACCGGGAAATCCCGGCCGACGCGCCGGTACCCGAGCCCTTCGAGGTCGCCAGGCGTCGCGCCGACCACGACCCAGTCCCGCTCACGCACGGGCAGCCCGAGCAGCTGGTCGCGAACGGCGCCGCCCACGAGGTAGATCTGCATCCGGGAATTGTAGCCGCTATCCTCGGCAGGCCGTGTCCTGGCCCCCTGCACTGTCGACGCCTGCAACGCTGCTGCGAGTCGTCGCGGTCGTGGTGTTGGCCGCCGTGCTGCTGGCGGGCTGCGCGGGCTACTACCTGCAGGCGGCGGCAGGCCAGGCCGAGCTCATGCGCGCCCGGGAGCCCATGGAGCAGGTGCTGGCGGATCCGCTCACCCCGCCCGAGCTGCGGCGGCAGCTTCTCGCGGCCGATGCCGCGCTCGTGTTTGCCCGCGTTGAGCTGGGGCTCCCGGCGTCCGCGAGCTATCGCCATTACGCGGACCTGAAGCGCCCCTACGTGGTCTGGAACGTGTTTGCGGCTCCGGAATTCTCGCTCGAGCCCCGCGAGTGGTGCTACCCGGTGGCGGGTTGCACCACGTACCGCGGCTGGTTCAGCGAAGAGCGCGCGAGGGAATCGGCCGCGGCGCTGGCTGCCCGGGGCGACGATGTGTTCGTGGGCGGCGTGGCCGCCTACTCGACGCTGGGCTGGTTCGATGACCCGGTACTGAACACCATGCTCGGTGGGAGCGAAACCGGGCTGGCGGGCCTGCTGTTCCACGAGCTGGCCCACCAGCGGCTCTACGTGCCTGGCGACACGCTGTTCAACGAGGGCTTCGCGACGCTCGTCGAGGACGAGGGGACGCGCCGCTGGCTCGCGTCGCGGAATGACGCGGCGGAACTCTGCTACTTCGACCTCCGGCAGTCCCGCCGGGATGCTGCCCTGGGCATCCTGGCGGAATTGCGGACGGCCCTTGAGGGCATCTACGCGGCGGATGGCCCGGCCGAGGAGCGGCGGCGCCAGCGTTCGGCAGCATTCGCCGAGGCGCGGGCTGCCTACCTCGCGCTGCGGGCGGGCTGGGCCACGCCGCCCTGGTTCGACAGCTGGTTCGACGCCGGCCTCAACAACGCACGCCTCGCCGCGCTGGCTTCCTATGAGGAGCTCGTTCCGGCGTTCCGCGAGCTCCTGGCCCGCGAGGGCGGCGACCTGCTCAGGTTCCATGCCGCCGTCGGGGCGCTGGCCGAGCTGGAGCCGGCGCAGCGGGAGCAGGCCCTGCAGGACCTGGGCCGCCGGGGTGCGGCGGGCGTCAGCGCCGGGCCTGCTGCCGGTAGCTGTCCCTGATCCCGGGCAGTCCCGCCCCGCCGAGCGCATCGGCCAGGTTCCGTTGCAGGGGCCGGGGCTGGATGCCGAGCCGCTGCAGGTCTTCGGTGCTACCCACGCTGTCGGTCAGGAGCGACCGGTAGTTGTCCGTCGAGAAGGGCTTGCCCGGGACGAAATCCATGACCGCCGCCTGCAGCCGGGACACCACCCGCGGCAGGCCGATGATCCGGCGCCGGAGCCCGAGGGTGGCGGCAACCATCCGGACCAGTTCGCGCAGGGTGAACGTGTCGGGCCCGCAGAGCTGGAAGGTGAGACCGGCGGTGGCCGGGTCCCGCAGCGTCCGGGCAATGGCCTCCACCACGTCGTCCACATGGACCGGCGAGAATCGCGCCCCGGGCATGGCCAGCGGGAAGGCGAGCGGGACGACCCGCAACAGGGCGGCAAAGCGGTTCAGGAACGAGTCGCCCGGGCCGAAGATCAGCGACGGCTGGAGGATGGTCCAGCGCAGCCCGGAGGCCCGCACCAGGGCCTCGGCCTCGCCCTTCGAGCGGAGGTAGTGACTGGTGGCCGGGTTCGGCCTGTCGGGGTCGGTGGCATTGAGCGCGCTGAGCTGGATCAGGCGGTCCACGCCGGTCGCTTCGCAGGCCCCGATCAGGCGGCGGGTGAGCTCCACGTGGGCACGGCGAAAGCCCACGCCGTCCCGGCCGACCTCGTTCAGTATGCCTACCAGGTTGATCGCCGCGTCAGCGGTGCCGAGCAGCTGCTCGAGGATTCCCGGGGCGTGGATGTCCGCGTGGATCACGCGGACGGTCGGCAGCAGCCGCAGGTGCCGGCAGCGCTGCGGATCTCGCGTCGGCACCGTGACGGCATGGCCCGCATTGGCCAGCCGCGCGACGAGGCGCGAGCCGACGAAGCCGCTACCCCCGAGCACGCAGCAGGACACCATCGCCGGGGGCTACCTTGAACCGGTCACTCTGCGCGTCACTCAGCGGATCTGCAGCAGGAGGTTACGGTTCCCGCGCCGGACGCTGAGGATGAGGAGGTTCTGCTGGCCTGCCGCCTGCTGCAGTTCCCGCACGTTCCGGACCCGGATGCGGTTCACCGATACGATGATGTCGTTCGCCAGGATCCCGGCCAGCGCCGCCGGACTCTCCGGCTCCACGGACTCCACGCTGACGCCGGGGCCCGCGAACTGGTCCGCCTTCCCCTCGTGGTTGGCCAGTTCCGCCCCGGCCAGGCCGGGATGGATGTCCTCGCCGCCGATGCGCGCGGTGCTGCTGACCTCGCTG
>CAZTGY010000021.1:5177-14436 GCA_964613445.1 uncultured Chromatiaceae bacterium
GCCGCTTGCCGTCGCGGATGACTTCCACGCGGACGTTGTCTCCGCTGCGCTTCAGTCCGACCGTATTGCGCAGATCGGAGGCAGTCTTGATCTGCTGGCCGTCCACCGAGACGATGACGTCCCCCACCTCGATGCCCGCCTTCTCGGCGGCGGAGCCGTCGACCACTTCCTGCACCAGGGCGCCTTCAGCGGTGCCATCCACGCCATAGGCCTTGGCGCTGTCCGCATTGAAGTCGGAGATGCTCACCCCCAGCAGCCCGCGCTTCACTTCGCCGAATTGCAGGATCTGGTTCATGATCGATTTAGCGATGTTCACCGGGATCGCAAACCCGATGCCGATGTTGCCGCCGCTGTTGCTGAAGATGGCGGAGTTGATTCCGACCAGTTCACCCCTGAGGTTGATGAGCGCGCCGCCGGAATTGCCGGGGTTGATGGAGGCATCGGTCTGGATGAAGTCCTCGTAACCGTCAGGGTTGATGCCGCTTCGGCCGAGGGCGCTGACGATCCCGGAGGTGACCGTGTGCTGGAGCCCGAAGGGATTGCCGATTGCCAGGACGAAGTCGCCGACCTGCACCTGGTCGGAATTCCCGAGTTTCATCTGGACCAGATTCTTGCCGTCCTCGACCTGGAGGACCGCGATGTCGGTGCCGGCGTCGGAACCGACCACCTTGGCCTTCAGGCTGCGGTTGTCCGTGAGGAATACCTCGATCTCCTCCGCGTTCTCGACGACGTGGTGGTTGGTGAGTATGTAGCCCTTGGCCGCGTCCACGATGACGCCGGAGCCAGCGCTCTGCACCTGGCGCCGGCGTTGCTGCTGCTGGTCCGGGAAGCCGAAGAACCGGCGGAAGAACGGGTCTTCCATGAGCGGGTTGGCGGGGGCGCTGACCGTGCCTTTGGTGGCGATGCTCACGACGGCGGGCTCCACCTGCTTGACGAGGGGCGCCAGGGACGGGAAGTCCTGGCCGCCGATCCGGGCCGGGACCTGCGCGCTCGCCGTGGTGCCCACGGCCGTGGAGGCGATGGCAGCGGCCAGAACCAGGCCAACTGCCGCCCGTGCGGTGACTCCTGTCATGCGCGAAAACCTTCCGGAGAGAGGGATTGAGAGCGCGGAATAATAGCGGGTTTCCCGGGGCCACAAGGGGCCGGGGCCGCGGGCAGAACCTGTGGAAAACCCGTGCAGGGGCTGGGGACGGCCAGGCCCAACATCTTGTGTTGCGGAGGATCCGGCGACGGCCGCTTCCCGGGATGCAAAAGCAGCTTGAAGCGACTGGTCATGATTTAAGCAAATATATGATTTATATATATAAAAGGACTCAACAACCGGGCCAGAAATTTCTTGACACGTCCCGGCACGATGCCTAATGTACGGCTTACGCCGGCACAACATCTTGTGCTGGCGTTTTCGTCAACACGTCGGGTCCACGCCCCCTGGGATTGCCTCCGCCCGTCCGGGCCACTCCCGGGGGTGGCGGACACGGGGGGTGCAGGCGGGGCCGCAAACGGGGCGGATCGGGGGGCCGATCCGGGGGACTGGCGCAGGGGGCAGGGTCCATCATGAAATCAGCAGTGCAGTTGGATAGTCTGAGGGCCGTGACCATCGGCTTCCAGGAAGCCTCGATCGACATCTGGGACAAGAAGTACCGGTTGAAGTCGAAGTCGGGGGACGTGGTCGACGAGACCATGGACGACACGTACCAGCGTGTCGCGCGGGCCCTTGCGGACGTGGAGGCCGAGGGCGACCGGGAGCGCTGGTTCGAGCAGTTCGTCTGGGCGCTCCGCCGCGGCGCCATTCCGGCGGGCCGGATCATCTCCAACGCTGGCGCCCGGGAGCACAAGCCCGCCACGTCCACGATCAACTGCACGGTGTCCGGCACCATTGGCGATTCCATGCAGGACATCCTCACCAAGGTTCACGAGGCCGGCCTCACCCTGAAGGCCGGCTGCGGCATCGGCTACGAGTTCTCGACGCTCCGGCCCAAGGGTGCCTACGTGTCCGGCGCCGGCGCGCACACCTCTGGCCCCATGTCCTTCATGGATATCTACGACAAGATGTGCTTCACGGTGTCGTCGGCCGGTGGCCGGCGGGGCGCCCAGATGGGCACCTTCGACGTGGGTCATCCGGATGTGCTCGATTTCATCCGGGCCAAACGGGAGGACGGGCGGTTGCGCCAGTTCAACCTCTCCCTGCTCGTCACGGACGAATTCATGCAGGCGGTCAAGCACAACCGGGACTGGGCGCTGGCCTTCCCCCTGGACGCCCGCGAGGTCGAGCAGCTCGGCCTCGATCTGGACGACCGCGACAAGGTGCTCTGGCGCGAGTGGCCGAGTGCCAGCGGGTACGTCACCAACGACAAGGGCCAGGTGGCCTGCCGCATCTACAAGAAGCTGCCTGCAAGGCGCCTGTGGGACATGATCATGGCGTCGACCTACGATTTCGCCGAGCCCGGATTCGTGCTCGTCGACCGGGTCAACGAAATGAACAACAACTGGTTCGACGAGACCATCCGGGCCACCAACCCCTGCGGCGAGCAGCCACTGCCGCCCTACGGCTCCTGCCTGCTCGGCTCGATCAACCTGACCAAGTTCGTTCTGGAGCCCTTCGCCGACACGGCGCGCTTCGACTGGGACGAGTTCCACCGGGTCGTGAAGGTCTTCACCCGGATGCTGGATAACGTGGTCGAGATCAACGGCCTGCCCCTGCAGCGGCAGCGGGATGAGATCCTGCGCAAGCGCCGCCACGGCATGGGCTTCCTCGGGCTGGGTTCAACGCTCACCATGCTCCGGCTGCGCTATGGGTCGAAGGAGTCCGTGAAGTTCACGGAGGACGTCTCCCGCGAGATGGCACTGGCCGGCTGGGAGGCGGCACTGGACCTGGCCCGCGAGAAGGGGCCCGCGCCGATCCTCCTCGAGGAGTTCACCGTCACGGGCGAGATGCTGCGCAAGCGGCCCGAGATGGCCCGGGACGGTTGGAAGGCCGGCGACCGGATCGCCGGCCGTGTCCTGCATGCGCGCTACAGCCGCTACATGCAGCGGGTGGCCGAGGTGGCCCCCGAGCTGGTCAAGGACCTGGAGCGCGTCGGTGCCCGTTTCACCCATCACAGCTCGATCGCGCCGACCGGCACCATCTCCCTGTCCCTGGCCAACAATGCCAGCAACGGGATCGAGCCCAGCTTTGCCCACCAGTACTCCCGCAACGTGATCCGGGAAGGCAAGAAATCCAAGGAAAAGGTGGAGGTGCTGTCGTTCGAGCTGCTGGCCTACCGCCAGCTGGTGAATCCGTCCGCGGTGCCGGGCAGCTCGAAAGCAGACGAGCAGCTCCCGGAATATTTCGTCACGGCCGATGACATCAAGCCGAAGCAGCACGTCGACATCCAGGCTGCCGCCCAGCGCTGGGTGGATTCCTCGATATCGAAGACGGCCAATGTTCCGACCGACTTCAACTATGAGGAGTTCAAGGACATCTACATGTACGCCTACGACATGGGGCTGAAGGGTTGCACCACCTTCCGCTTCAACCCCGAGGCGTTCCAGGGCGTGCTGGTCAAGGAGAAGGACCTGCAGAACACGAAATACACCTTCGTGCTCGAGGACGGCACCGAAGTGACCGTCCGTGGCGACGAGGAGGTCGAGTACGACGGCGAGATGCACACCGCCGCCAACCTCTTCGACGCCCTGAAGGAAGGCTACTACGGCAAGTTCTGAGGCAGTCACCTGGCTTATGGGAAAAGGCGCCATGGCAAAGATCAAGATTGACAGGAAGATCGTCGGTTACCGGGTCGAGGCCGCGGACGACAAGGCGGCTGCCCAGAAGGCGGGGCAGAAGGCCGACGTCAAGCGCCTGCCGGTCGAGGGCAATGTCGTCCGGATGCACGAGAAGCTCGAGCGCCCGGAAATGCTCCAGGGGTCGACCTACAAGGTCAAGACGCCCGTCTCCGACCACGCGATGTACGTCACGATCAACGACGTCATCCTCAACCCGGGCACCGAGCACGAGCAGCGCCGGCCCTTCGAGATCTTCATCAACTCGAAGAACCTGGATCACTACCAGTGGATCGTGGCCCTCACGCGCCTGATGTCCGCCGTGTTTCGCAAGGGCGGCGACGTGGCCTTCATGGTCGACGAGCTCAAGGCCGTCTTCGATCCCCGCGGTGGCTACTGGCAGCCGGGCGGCAAGTTCATGCCATCGATCATCGCCGAGCTTGGCCACATCGTGGAGAAGCACCTGCGCTTCATCGGCCTGTTGCCCCCGGACAGCATGGACGAGCACAAGCGCAAGCTCGTCGACCAGAAGCGCCGTGAGTTCGAGGAACAGCAGCGCCAGCAGGACGCTTTTGCCCGGAGCGAATATCCTGCCGGTGCCCAGATCTGCGGGGTGTGCAGCACGGCCGCCGTCGTCTACATGGATGGCTGCATGACCTGTCTCGCCTGCGGGGATTCGAAGTGCGGGTAGGCAAAGTGCGGCCAGGCGAAGTGCGGCCAGGCACACCGACTTGACCCAGTCCGTCCCCGATTTCAGTCGCGTCGGGGTGCTCGTTGCCGGCGACGTAATGCTGGATGAGTACTGGTTCGGCCCCACCTCGCGCATTTCCCCCGAGGCTCCCGTGCCGGTCGTCCGTGTCACCGGCTCCGAGGCCCGGGCCGGCGGGGCTGCCAACGTGGCGATCAACCTGGCAAGCCTGGGCGTGCCAACGTCGCTGACGGGCATCGTGGGCCGGGACGGCAATGCGGCGACCCTGGCTGGATTGCTGCGCAGGCACGGCATCGCGGTGGACTTCGTCGAGTCGGCGAACCGGCCAACCATCACCAAGCTCCGGGTCCTGAGCCGCAACCAGCAGCTCATCCGGCTCGACACGGAGGAGTCCTTCTCCGCGGACGACGCCCAGCACATGGCCGCCGCCCTCGAGCGGCTGTTGCCACCGGTGTCCGTCTGCATCCTGTCGGACTACGCCAAGGGGACCCTCGGCCAGGTCGAGGCGCTCATCGGCACCTGTCGCCGCCGCGGCGTTCCCGTGCTGGTGGATCCGAAGGGCACCGATTTCGCCCGGTACCGTGGCGCCACGGTCCTGACCCCGAACCAGGCGGAGTTCGAGGCCGTGGTTGGTCCTGCCCGCAGCCAGGCGGAGATCGCGGAGCAGGGCGAGGCGCTGCGCGAGGCACTCGACCTGCAGGCGCTCGTGGTGACCCTCGGTGAGCGGGGAATGGCCGTAATCACCGCGGAGGGCGACCCGGTCTTCCTTCCGGCGCGCGCGCGGCAGGTCTTCGACGTCACGGGCGCCGGCGATACCGTCATTGCGACGCTGGCGGCAGGCCTCGGAGCGGGCATGACCTTCCAGGATGCCGCGGGGCTGGCCAACCTGGCGGCGGGGCTCGTCGTCGCCAAGATTGGCGTGGCCAGTGTGACGCCCTCCGAATTGCGGCTGGCGCTCCACGAGCACGGCCAGGGCGGGCGGGGGTTCCTGCAGCGTGCCGAGGCCCGCCAGGTGGCCGCCGAGTCCCGGAGCCGGGGCGAGCGGCTCGTGATGACCAACGGCTGCTTCGACATCCTCCATGCCGGCCACGTGGCCTACCTGGAGGAGGCCAAGCAGCGTGGCGACCGCCTGCTGGTGGCGGTCAATGACGACGCCTCCGTCACCCGGCTCAAGGGCCAGGGCCGCCCCATCAATCAGCTCGCTGACCGGATGGCCGTGCTCGCGGGCCTTGCTGCCGTGGACTGGGTCGTGCCCTTCAGCGAGGACACGCCCGAGGCGCTCATCGGGGAGATCCTGCCCGACGTGCTGGTGAAGGGCGGGGACTACCGGCCCGAGAACATCGCCGGCGCCCGTCAGGTCCTCGAGAATGGCGGCACGGTCGAAGTCTTAAGTTTCCGGGAGGGCCGCTCCACGTCCGCCGTCGTCGAGGCCGTCCGGCGGCTCGCACCGAAGTAACCCGGCCCGTGCCCCTGCGGGTCGTCTACGTCCTCCTCACCTACCTGGCGGTGCCGCTGCTGCTGCTGCACCTCGTCTGGCGGGGCTTCAGCGTTCCCGGTTACCGGCGCCGGATTGGCGAGCGCTTTGGCCTGCGCATGCCCAGGCTGCCCCGCACCTCCATCTGGGTCCACGCGGTGTCGGTGGGCGAAGTACAGGCGGCTGCCCCCCTCGTGCGCACGCTGCTCAAGCGTCACCCGGGCGTGCCCCTGGTGATCACCACGATGACCCCGACGGGTTCCGAGCGGGTGCGAGCCCTGTTTGGCGACTCCGTGGTCCACAGCTACGTGCCCTACGACCTGGCCGGAGCGGTGCGCCGCTTCTTCGACTGGGCGCGGCCGATGCTGGCGATCATCATGGAGACGGAGCTCTGGCCCAACCTCTACCACGAGTGCGGGCAGCGCCGTGTGCCCCTGGTGCTTGCCAGCGCCCGGGTGTCCCTGCGCTCCGTGCGACGGTACCGCCGGCTGATTCCGCTCTTTCGCGACACGCTGTCCAACGGCATCGTGATTGCGGCGCAGACGGCCGCTGATGCCGGCCGCTTTCGTTCCCTGGGCGCTAACCCGTCCCGCACCCACGTCACCGGCAACATCAAGTTCGATTTCGATCTGCCCCCGGAGATCGCCAGTCGCGGGCGCGAACTGCGCCTCCAGCAGGCACGGGACAGGCCCGTGTGGGTGGCCGCAAGCACCCACGACGGGGAGGAACAGGCCGTACTCGATGCCCATGCCCGCATACTCGAGCGCCACCCCGCGGCGTTGCTCGTGCTCGTGCCCCGGCACCCTGAGCGCTTTCCGCAGGTCGCTGCCCTGCTCGAGTCCCGCGGCATCCCCTTCGTGAGCCGGAGCAGCCGGGCCCTGGCTACGCCGGCAACCCGCGTGCTGCTCGGGGACACCATGGGCGAACTGACGACGTTCTACGCCGCGGCTGACGTGGCATTCGTGGGTGGCAGCCTCGTGCGCATCGGTGGCCACAACCTGCTGGAGCCGATGGCCCTCGCCGTCCCGGCGGTAACCGGCCCGCACAACGAGAACGCGACGGACATCGCCGAGCTGCTGGTGGATTGTGGCGCCGCCCTGCTGGTGCAGGACTGGGCCGGACTGGCCGCCGAAGTGAGCTGGCTGCTGGGCGACGAAGCCGAGCGCCGGAAGCGGGGGGAGGCCGGCCGGCAGGCCATCCTGGCAAACCGGGGCGCCCTGGACCGGCTGCTGACGCTGATCGACCCCCTGATCGATTGATCCCGGCCGCCAGCGAGGCAGGCTTAGTTGGTGGCCGGAGCCGGCTTGCCGGGCAGTTCCGCCTCGGTGGCGGTCCCGCTCAGCATCGCGTCGATGGCGGCAATGTCCTCTACGCTGAGCGTCCCCGCAGCCTGCTGCAGCCGCAGGCCATTGATCAGGTAGTCATAGCGGCTGCGCAGGTAGTTGGTCTCGGCGGTGAACAGGGTGCGGCGGGCGTCCAGCACGTCAACGGTCGTGCGCGTGCCCACCTCGAAGCCGGCCTCGGTAGCCTTGAGCGCCGTCTTCGCCGACTCGAAGGCCTGCTTCAGCGCCTGGACGCGGGAGATCCCAGAGATGACGCCGAGGTAAGCGTCCCGGGTCTGGCGCTCGGTTTCCCGCGCGGTCCGCTCCAGGCGCTCCCGGGCGGCCCGGTGCTGGTAGACGGCCTGCTGGACGCGGGCGGACGTGCTGCCGCCGGCGAATATCGGCAGGGCGAACTGGAGCGACAGGGAGTCATTCTCGAGGTCCGTGCCGGTTTCGGAACGCAGTTTCGTCCCCGGATCGAGCGTGCCGCAGTTCACGCCAGCGACACACGGAGAACGCGAGAAGCCCGTGTTATCCGTATTGTTGCGCGTGGCGACGAAGTCCACGGTCGGATAGTGCCCGGTGCGCGCGACGCTCACGTCGTCCTTGGCGATCTCCGCGCCGATCTGGCTGGAGATGAGGTTGCGGTTCTGCCGCATGGCCAGGTCAACCCACTGGTTCGCGTCGGCGGGGTCGGGGCTGCGCAGTGGCATGTTCTCCGCGGGCTTGGCGAGGGCCGGCGGCGTGTCGTCGATGATCGTGCGCAGGACCTCCTGCTGGTTGGCCAGGGCGCGCTTGGCCAGGATCTCCGCGGCCAACGCCTGGTCGTAGGCGGCCTGGGCCTCCTGCACGTCGGTGATGGCGATCAGCCCAACCTCGAAGCGCTTCTGGGCCTGCTCGAGCTGGCGGCCGATGGCCTCCTTCGCCGCCTGTTCCGAAGCCAGGGTGTCCTCGGCGGCGAGTACGTTGAAGTAGGCGTCGGCGACGCGCACCGCCAGGTCCTGCTGGGCAGCCTGGTAGTCCACGTCCGCCTGCGACGACTGCTTGTCAGCCTGGGAAAGCCGTACCCACTGGTCCCAGCGGAACACGGACTGACGCAGCTCCAGGGACCAGAAATTGGCGTCGGTATCCCGGGAATCGATCAGCCGCGGCACGGGCGGCGAATTGCCGAGGGTAGTGACGGTCTCGCCGTTGGCGGTCGTCCTGTTGATGTTGTAGCGGCCGTTGACCTGGGGCAGCAGGCTGCCCCGGGCAATCGGCTTGCCTTCCTGGGTGGCCAGCCTGTTGGCCTCGGCCTCCCGCACGAGCGGGTCGCTCTGCACCGCCTTCTCGTAGATCTGCAGCAGGGTGTCGCCGGACGCCAGGCCGGACGCCAGCAGTGCGGCCAGAGGAAGCAGCTTCAATCCGTGTCTCATGACATCCCTTCCGAGGAATTCAGAATCTGAACTTCGATGGCGGCGCTGCGTTCTGCAGCGCGGGCACCGACGTTTCGAAAAGCGCGGTGCTGGACCATAGTTCCGGCCCCTGGCGCGTAATCAGGCGGGCTTGCATCAGCGGGTCCTGGCCTACCACGACAAAGAGGCGGCCGCCGTCGGCCAGCCAGTGCTGGAAGCGGACGTCCGCCTGTGGGACCGACCCCGTCACGGCAATCACGTCCCAGGGTTCGGCGGGACGATACTGGAAAACGTCTTCCGTACGGACTTCGGCGTTCCACGTGGCCACGCCCCGGAGGTTCCGGCGGGCGGAGTCGGCCAGTTCCGGCAGGAGCTCGAGGCTGGTCACGCGGTTTCCCAGCCGGGCCAGGCAGGCCGTCAGGAAACCGCTGCCCGTGCCCACTTCCAGCACCCGGTCCGTGCCGCGAATGGCCAGCGCCTGCAGCAGGCGGCCCTCGACCTGCGGGGTCATCATGACCTGGCCGGCCCCGAGGGGAATCTCGGTGTCGGCGAAGGCCAGGTTGCGAAAGCGGGGCGGGACGAACTGCTCCCGGGGAACCTG
>CAZTGY010000021.1:14446-17351 GCA_964613445.1 uncultured Chromatiaceae bacterium
GGCCGGATCCAGCACGTCCCAGGCCCGCACCTGCTGGTTCACCATCTGGGTGCGGGCGTCTTCAATATTCATGCTCATCGGGGGCCGCTAAGGTTAAGGACATTGCCGGGGTCAGACAAGATTATGGCCCAAAGCCGATGCCGGCGGATTATGGTGAACTGTCGCAGCTCCCGCACGGCCCTTCGGCTATGCTTCAAGGCGTCCGCGAGGCCGGTCGGCGCCAGATCTTCAGCGCATAAATCCGAGAGGAGCAGTGCCCGGCTGACTCCTCCATAGCAATACCTGAATGACCGAGACGTGGTTGATCCTGGCCCTAGCCGTGGCCTGCCTCGGGCTCGTCGGTACCTGTATCTACCTGTGGCGAACCCGGGGCCACTACACGCGCGGCGTGGCAGCACTCAACCGGGAGATCCTCGAGGCGGCCGAGGCGGCCGCCTTCGGCAAGCGCGTCGCGCTCCCCGCCAGCAACGTCCCCGAGATCGGCCAGCTGGGTGACAACGTCAACCGGCTGTTCGACGCCCTCAACACCAAGGATCGCCAGATGCGGCAGCGCGAAGCGCTGTTCCAGGACCTGGCCAACACCATGCCGGAAGTGGTCCTGGTGCACCGGGACCGGGTGATCTTCGCCAACAGCGCCGCCAGCACCCTCATGGGGCTGACGCCCGAACAGCTGACGGGCCGCCCCGTGACGGACCTGGTACGCCCCGCCTACCGGGCCATGACCCGCAAGAACATCGCCGGCCGGCTGGCGGGCGAGCCCGTGCCCGACCGCTACGAGATCCAGCTGATCTCGGGCGAGGAGGGCGGGCTCTGGGTGGAGGCTTCCGGGACGATGATCGACTACCGGGGCCAGAAGGCCATCCTGTCCATCGCGCGGGACGTGAGCTACCGGAAGAGCATCGAGGCCAATCTGGGCCGGGGCAAGCAGCAGGCGCAGATCACGCTGGAATCCATCGGCGAGGGCGTCATCACGGCCGACACCGAGGGCGTCATCGACTACCTGAACGGCGCGGCCGAGAAGCTGACGGGCTTCACCCGCGAGAATGCCGTTGGCAAGCGGATGGCCGACCTCATGACGCTGGTGGACGAGACCGATCGCAAGGACCTGGGCGACCCGGTGGCCCGCTGCCTCTCGGAGCGGCGGCAGGTCGGACTGGGGCGGCGGGCCCTCATGATCTCGAAGGACGGCACCCGCGAGCTGTCCGTCGAACTCACCGCGTCGCCGATCATCGGTGCCGGCGAGACCGTGGCCGGCGCTGTCGTGATCATGCATGACGTCACGGAGATCCGCGGCCTCACCCGCCGGATTTCCTACCAGGCCGCCCATGACCCGTTGACGGGGCTGATCAACCGCACCGAGTTCGAGCGGCGCCTGGCGGAGACGCTGGAGGGCGGGCATGGCGACTCGGTGAATTCCGTCCTGTGCTACATGGACCTGGACCGGTTCAAGGCCGTGAACGACACCTGCGGCCACCTGGCCGGCGACAACATGCTGCGGGAAGTCGCCAAGCTCATCCGCGACCAGGTCCGCGACTCGGACTTCGTCGCGCGGCTTGGCGGCGACGAGTTCGGCATGCTGCTGATCCGCTGCCCCCTCGACAAGGCCCGCCAGATCGCCGACGACGTATGCAATGCCATCCGGGACTACCGCTTCGTGTGGCAGGACCGGATCTTCACGATCGGCATCAGCATCGGCCTGGTGGAGGTCTCCCGGGAGAGCGGCACCCTGAAGGACCTGCTGAGCGCGGCCGATTCGGCCTGCTACGTGGCCAAGCAGCAGGGCCGCGGCCGGGTGCACGTCTACTCGGCCCGGGACGAGGTGTCGGCGCGTCAGCGGGGCGACATCCACTGGCTCCGACAGCTGCAGATCTCCCTGCGCGAGAACCGCTTCGAGCTCCATGCCCAGCCGGTCATTTCCACGGCCGGTCGCGTCACGCGGGGCCCCGCCATGGAGATCCTGCTGCGGATGATCGATGAGGACGGCAAGCTGGTGCAGCCGCGCCAGTTCATTCCCGCCGCGGAGCGCTACCAGCTCATGGCCAGCATCGACCGGTGGGTCGTGCAGGCCACGCTGTCTGCCATCGCCCACGGCGCCATCCGCCTCCCGGACGAGCGGAGCTGCAGCATCAACCTGTCGGCCCAGGCGCTGGCGGAGGACGGTTTCCTGGACTTCGTCGTGGAATGCCTCGACCACAGCCAGGTGCCGCCCCACCGCATCTGCTTCGAAGTGGGCGAGACGGCCGTGATGGAGCGGTTCGACCAGGCCCGCCGCTTCGTGGCGGTCCTGCACGGTATCGGCTGCCAGTTCGGCCTCGACGACTTCGGCAGCGGCCTGGGCTCCTTCACCACGCTGCGGGACCTGTCGATCGACTACCTGAAGATCGACGGCACCTACACTCGGGACCTGCGCCCCGAGACCCTGAATCACCAGGTGGTGACCGCCGTGACCGCGGTGTCCCGGATCCTGGGCTTTCGCGTGATCGCCGAGCAGGTCGAGACCCAGGCAGACTTCGAGGCGCTCAGGTCCATCGGGGTGGACTTCATCCAGGGCAACTTCATCGACCGGCCGCACCGGCTCGGAGAGGCGGCCACCGCCCTCTCGGTCGTGTAGGAGCGGCTTTAGCCGCGAACGAGCCTAGTGGTAGTCGTCCTTCCGCTGGTGCCTGGCGGCGAGGACCGTGACGGTCGCCGGCGGCTCGATTTCCACCAGGAGCACGTAGCCCGCCGAACCGAAGGGCACCAGGAGTTCTCGGTGCCGCGGCAGTTCCGGGGCGGCCTTCCTGCACGACCAGGGTGAGAACGGCAGCAGCTTGAGGCTCCGGCGAATGGCGGCGAGCGCGCGTATTGCTGCCGCCGGATCCCCGTCGGCAAGAAAGGCGAACAGGCGGTCCAGATCCACCTGGGC
>CAZTGY010000022.1:0-16619 GCA_964613445.1 uncultured Chromatiaceae bacterium
ATAGATCACGCCGCGCTGGTCGTCGCTCACGAGAAGCGAGCCGTCGGGGGCCACCAGCAGGTCAACGGGCCTGCCCAGCACTTCGTCGCCCTTGAGCCACCCTTCGATGAACGGCTCGTAGGACACGGCCTCGTTGCCCTTCAGGCGCACGAGGGTCACCCGGTAGCCCGTCTTGCCCGCCGCCTTGCTCCGGTTCCAGGAACCGAGCTCCGCGATGAAAACCTGGCCGCGATACTCAGCCGGGAACATCCGCCCCGTGTAGAACTTCACGGCCAGGGGCGCCGCGTGCGGGGCCAGCGCCTGCACCGGTGGAACGGCCGTGCTGCAGCTGCCGGCCGATCCCAGCTGGGGATCGGCAAGCGTGCCGCCGTGGCAGTACGGGAAGCCGAAGTCGAGACCTTTCCCGGTTACGCGGTTCAGCTCGCACGGGGGAACGTCGTCACCGAGCATGTCACGGCCGTTGTCGGTGAACCAGAGCTCCTTCGTCTTTGGGTGCCAGGCCAGGCCCACCGAGTTGCGCACTCCGGTCGCCACCACTTCGCGCCCTGTCCCATCGGGGTTCATCCGGAGGATCAGGCCAAACCCGGGCTCGATACAGGCATTGCAGGGCGCACCGACCGGAACATACAGCTTGCCGTCGGGACCGAATGCGAGGTACTTCCAGGAATGCAACGCGCCCTTGAATGGCAATGCGGCGTCGACGACCTCGGGCTGCGGGGGCGCGTCCAGGTTCGCCTCGGCCGCGGGAAAACGTATGAGCCGCTTCTGTTCCGCCACGTACAGGGCGCCATCGTGCAGGGCCACGCCGTTCGGCATGGTCAGCCCCTCGGCAAACTTCAGCACCGTGGGGCTGCCGCCCAGTGCGTCGCGGACGGCGTAGACGGTGCCGCCCGAACGGGTGCCGATGAACAGCGTGCCGCCCTCCCCGAGCGCCATCGAGCGGGCATTCGGCACGTTCTCCACCAGGATGTCGGCGCGGAAGCCGGCGGGCACGCGCAGGAATTCGGCTGGCTTGCCGGGCGGCGCCGGGGGCGCGGCGGTGACGCAACCTCCGGCGAGGAGCACCGTCATCAGTGCGGCGGGCGAACGGGTCATCGTGGGATCCTCGGCTTGCTGCGAAACTCTAGGGCTTGACGAACATCAGCGACAGTGACGGGACGAAGGTGATCAGGAGCACCGCCCCGAAGAGGATGAGTATGAACGGCACCGTGGCCAGGCAGACATCCAGCACCGGCCGGTTGAAGCGGTAGCTGGAGATGTACAGGTTGAGGCCGATTGGCGGCAGGAGATAGCCCAGCTCCATCGCCGCCACGAAGATGATGCCCAGGTGAACGGGATCCACCCCGTACTGCGCCGCAACGGGCAGCATCAGCGGGACCACCAGCACCAGGGCCGAGAAGATGTGGAGGATGCAGCCGATGAGGAGCAGGAAGCAGATCAGGAGCAGCAGGAAGCTGGTCTGGCTCGACACGTACCGGGTCACCAGCTCGATCAGCTGCTGCGGCACCTGGGCGTCGATCATGTAGTTCGTGGAGGCGAGCGATATGCCGAGGATCAGCAGGATGCCGCCCACCAGCACCATGGAGTCGCGGACGATGGCCGCGAGCCGGTTCAGGGGGACCTCCCGGTAGATGAGCAGCTCCACGATCAGGACGTAGACGACCGTGACGGCCGCCGCCTCGGACACGGCGAAGAAGCCGCTGTAGATCCCGCCCAGGACGACGACTGGCAGCGGCAGTTCCCAGATGGACTCCCGGGCGGCGGCGCGGACCTCGGCCCAGGAGAACTCCGAGAGCGGCCGGCGATTCGCCCGGTTGTGCCACAGGCAGAAGGCGGCGAGGGCCAGCATCATGAGGACACCGGGCACGATCCCTGCCACGAACAGCGAGTCGATCGATACTTCCGCGATGATCCCGTAGATGATCAGCGGGAGCGACGGGGCAAACAGCAGGCCAAGGCTGCCGGACGACGTGACGAGGCCCAGGGTGAAGCGCTCGCCGTAGCCCGCCTGGATCAGCGCGGGAAACAGCAGGGCGCCAATGGCAATGATCGTGACGCCGGACCCCCCGGTGAAGGCGGTAAACAGCGAGCACGTGGCCACGGCGACCATCGCGAGGCCGCCGGGCAGCCAGCCGATGAGCGCAGCACTGAGGCGCACGAGCCGCGCCGCAGCCCGGCTCTCGCTGAGCACGTAGCCGGCGAACGTGAAGAGCGGAATCGCCAGCAGGATCGGCGTCTCGGCGATGCCGTAGATCTCGATGGGGACGGCCGTGAGATCCACGTCCGAGCGGGCGAAGCCCAGCAGCGCGCCCGCGCCGATGATGGCGAACAGCGGCGCTCCCAGGACCGCCAGCAGCACGAGCACCAGACTGGTAAGGATCACGGCAGCTCACGTCCGGCCGGCCGGTACCCCGGGCGGAAGTGCCGGGGCAATCCCGCCAGGTACCGGTAGGTGATCAGGACGAACGCCGTGGGCAGGATCAGCTGGAACGACCACGCGGGCAAGCCGCCCAGCACCTGATCGCCGAACTCGCGGGATTCGGCCACGAAGCGCCAGGATTGCCAGGCGAGCACGGCGGAAACGCCGGCGGCGAACAGGTCGACCAGTGCCGCCGTCAGCCGGCGCCAGCGCGCCGGCAGGAAGCGGGACAGCAGGTCGATGCGCAGGTGGACGTTGTCCCGGCTGGCGGCGATGGCACCGAGCATGGCTGCCCACAGGACCAGCAGCCGGAGCGCCTCGTCGGCCCAGGCGAGGCCGCTGCCCAGCGCGCCCCGCAGCACGACCTGCGAGGCCGCAATGCCGATCATCAGGAACAGGACGATGGCGAGCAGCGCGTTCTCGACCCAGCGGCCCAGTCGTTCGGCACGACCGTGAGCAACGCCCGCCGGGGCGCCGGTCCCGGTCACGGGCGGGTGCCGGTCACCCGGGCGGCCGGCCGGGACTTGCGATAGTCCTGCAGGTGCCGCCGGACCTCGGCGAGAAGTTCCGCCGAGAAGGCGCCCTTGGCAGCCATGCCGTCCATCGCGGCGGAGACGGCGGCCCGCCATTCCGGAACCTCGGCCACGTTCGGCTCGATGAACTTGAGGCCATTGGCCCTGAGGGCCTGCTCCGCCTTGGCATTGTCCAGGCGGTTCTGCGCGTCGAGTCGCGCGTAGAGCGCCGACATCACTTCCCGGATCACGGCCTGGTCGGCGGCGCTGACGCCCTGCAGTGCGGCCTTGTCGATGGCCAGGACGCCCAGCGTGTAGCTGAGCGGCAGATTGGTGACGAACCCAGTCTTGGTGTACCACTGCAGTATCACGGCGCCGACGGGTGGCGTGGCGACGATGTCCAGGAGCCCGGTTTCCAGCCCGGTCAGCACGTCGGTGATCGGCAGGATCACGGGCGAAAGCTGCAGCGCCTGCATCGCCACGTAGCTGGTCTGGTCGCCCTCGGGCACCCAGATCTTCTGGCCCCGCAGGTCGGCAAGGCCCGCAACCGGCTTGCCCGTCATGAAGTACGCGAAGCCGCCGCCCGCGAAGCCGTAGGAGACGAAGCCAGCCTGTTCCAGCCCCGCAGCGAGCCTCGCGTCCATCTTCTGGCGCACGTAGTCCACCTCGTCCTGCGAGTTGAACAGCATGGGCAGGCCGTAGATCAGGATGTCGGGGTAGCGCTCCTCGAGGCTGTTTGACGTGAACACGCCCCCCTGGAGCTGGCCGATGCGGATCTTGCGCAGCACCTTCTTGTCGGTGCCCTGGATGCCGCCTCCGTAGAACTTGATGTTGACCCGTCCACCGGTTCGCTCCTTCACCTGCAGGCCGGCGGCGCGGAGGTCCTTCATCCAGCTCGAGCCCTCGGGCGCAACCGTGGCGAGCTTGAGGTCGGTGGCGGGGACACTGAGCGGCAGGCAGGCGAGCAGGACGAGTCCCGCCAGTTTCAGGGTGCAGGTACGCAGCTTCACCGGCGCATCCTCTCTTGGGTAGGGTGAAATCAGAAGTAGTCGTCCGCCGAAGCCAGGAGTTCCGCTGCCTGCTTCTGGGCGAGTGTGTTCAGGAGGGTGTAACCCTGCTGGCGCGGATCCGCCGCCAGAGCACGGTTCAGCAGGGCGTCGTGCAACTCCCGGTCATAGACCAGCCGGGCATAGCTGCGGGCGAACTCGACCAGCACGCTGAGATCACGGCCGCCAGTGAGTTCGATGGCCTTCTCGAAGTACGCGCGGCCCTGCTCCGGCTGGCCGCCGAGTGCCGCCGGCCGGAGTGTGGCGAGGATTCCCAGGTAGGAGTTCACGGTGCCGGCGTCGGCAGGATCGCCAATCACCAGCAGCCGCTTCAGCACTGCCTCGATCCGGGGCAGGTCGGCCAGCGCCTGCCAGTCGTCGCTGTGGGTGCGGACGTAGGCGAGCGAACCCACGGCCGCGCTGAAGAGCGCGGCGGACTGCGCGGGCTTGACGCGGTCCAGGCGGGCGGGCAGTTCAGCGTAAGGAACATCCTGCAGGTCGCAGGTCGCGGGACCGGCCGCGCAGGCAGCCCGTCCGCCATAGGTCCGGGCCCGGGTCGCCAGAGTGGCCGCCCGGGCGGGGTCGGCCACGAACACCACGGCGTAGGCGGCGTAGAGCCGCGCCGCCGCCCCCAGAACCGCGGGACTGGCGTCCGGGCTGGCAGCCAGGGAATCGAGCAACAGCAGGTACGCCGGCAGGCTCTCCCTGACCAGCTCGGGGTCGTCCTGGTCGAGGATCGCGGTGGACAGGTTTCCCGCCAGGTCGCCCGCCGCGGAACTCGCCAGGCTGCTGCAGCCGCCGAGGATCACGGCGGCTGCAGCCACGACTGTCGCCATCCCGGCCAGCCGCGATGACACCGTGGATCCCCGACGGACCGGCAGGCGGGTCACTGCCCTTGCGTGGCGAATCAGACCTTCTCGCGGATCCGGGCCGACTTGCCGCTGCGGTCGCGCAGGAAGTAGAGCTTGGCGCGGCGCACGTCACCGCGACGCTTGACCTTGATTTCGGCCACGGTGGGACTGTGCAGGGGGAACACCCGCTCGACGCCTTCGCCGTGGGAGACCTTGCGGACGGTGAACGA
Organism: uncultured Chromatiaceae bacterium; assembly: GCA_964613445.1. Taxonomy (GTDB): domain Bacteria; phylum Pseudomonadota; class Gammaproteobacteria; order Steroidobacterales; genus SHZI01. The sequence goes on from CAZTGY010000022.1 coordinate 5,059, forward strand.
CGAGTTCAGGCCGCGATTCCGGCGCGCCACGACCACGCCCTCGTAGGCCTGGAGCCGCTCGCGATTGCCTTCCTTGACGCGGACCTGCACCACGACGGTGTCGCCCGGCGCGAAGTCGGGAATGTCGCCCTTCAGGGCCTCGGCTTCGAGCTTCTCGATGATGTTTGCCATGCTGGTAATCCCAATGTCAGTAACTTGAACTTGAATGGTTATCGTCAGTTAGTCTTGCAGCCGGTCCTCAGGCAGTCCTCGCGCAGTCGGCGGCGCAGCCAACTGCTCGGCGCGAAATTCATCCAGCAGCCGGCGATCCTCGTCGCTCAGTTCCCGGCTGCCAAGCAGGTCGGGTCGCCGGAGGCTGGTGCGGCCCAGGGCCTGCTTGCGCCGCCAGCGCCGTATCGCCTCGTGATTCCCCTCCATCAGCACCTGGGGCACGGAGCGCCCGTAGGCGATCTCAGGCCGGGTGTAGTGCGGATGGTCCAGCAAGCCCTCGGCGAACGATTCCTGTTCGGCCGACTGCTCATCGCCCAGCACACCGGGAAGCAGCCGCAGCGTGGCGTCCAGCACGGCCATGGCCGCAATCTCGCCGCCACTCATCACAAAGTCGCCGACCGAAACCTCCTCGCCGCCGGCAATCTCGATCAGGCGCTCGTCAAATCCCTCGTAACGGCCCGCCACCAGCACCAGTCCCGGCAGGGCGGCGTAACGCCGGGCCGTGGCCTGGTCGAAGGACTTGCCCTGCGGACTCAGGAACACGACGGGGCTGCCCTCCGGGACCTGGCCCCGGGCGGCGGCTATCGCCGTCGCGAAGGGCTCGACCCGGATGACCATGCCCGGCCCACCGCCATAGGGCCGGTCATCCACCGTGCCATGCACGTCCGTGGCAAAGGCCCGCGGGTCCACCGGCATGACCCGGGCGAGACTCCGCCGGATCGCCCGTCCAACCACCCCGAACTGCACCACCGGTGCCAGCATCTCGGGGAACAGCGATACCACCGCCACGTCCAAGGCTCGATCCTCAAGGCTCAGTCAGGCCGCGGACCGGAATCAGAAATCGGGATCCCAGTCCACGGTAATCACACGCCGGTCGCCGTCCACCGCCCGCACCACGCTGCCGTAGAGGAACGGAACCAGGTGCCTTCCGGCACCCACCACGACCATGACGTCGTTGGCCCCGGTCTCGAACAAGTGGTCGACGACGCCGAGGCTCTCTCCAGCCGGGGTCCGAACCTCCATGCCCTGGAGATCGACCCAGAAAAACTCTCCCGGCAGCGCCGGGTCCGCCGCGCTGCCGCCCACCGCCGGGCCCAGCGTGGCCCGGTCCACCTCAATCTCGGCGCCAACCAGCGCGGCGGCGGCATCCCGGTCGCTCACGCCGGCCAGTGACGCCACGACCCCGTCCCCATGGGCCTGACCCGCCACCACCTGCCGGGTGGATTCCCCGCCAGCCTGGCGCAGGAACCAGGGGCTGTACCGCACCACGTTCACCCGCGGTGATGTGTAGGAGTAGACCTTGACCCAGCCGCGGACTCCGAACACCCCGGAGATGCGGCCTATGCCAACGCGACTGTTCAGGTGCTTCTGTTCAGGTACGTCTGTTCAGCGGTACGTCTTCGCGGCGCACTTCGCCAGCCCGCAGGCCTAAGCCGCCTGGGCGGGGGTCAGCTCCCGGTATTCCTTCAGCAGCGCGGCGACGCGTTCGGACGGCTGAGCGCCGACGCCAAGCCAGTACTCGACACGACCGAGGTCAATTCGCAGCCGCTCTTCCGAGGCGGTGGCGAAGGGACTGAAAAAACCAATGCGCTCGATATAGCGGCCATCTCGGGCGCGCCGCGAGTCGCTGACGGCGAGGTGATAGAAGGGCCGCCCCTTGGCGCCTCCGCGGGACAGACGGATAGTAACCATCGCTTTTAAGCTTCCTTGTGCCAGTTCCGGATCGGTGGGACCCGATTAACCGCCGAATATTACTCGAAAAATGGCCCAATGGCACCGGTCACGGGCCGGGTCGGGGCAGGCCCGGCAAGCCCCGCATCAGCTTGCGGAAGCCGCCCTGCCCCATCTTTTTCATCATTTTCTGCATCTGGGCATGCTGCTTCAGGAGGCGATTGACCTCCTGGACCGGGAGCCCCGCGCCGACGGCTATCCGGCGACGGCGGGACCCGTCGACGATCGCCGGCCGGCGGCGCTCCCGGGGGGTCATGGAGTCAATGATCGCCATCTGGCGCCGCAGCATCCGGGAGTCGATCTGGCCGGCCAGCTTCCCGGCCGACAGCCCGCCGGGCAATGGCAGCTTCTCGAGCAGGCTTTCGACGCCACCCAGCCCGGCGATCTGCTGGAGCTGCGCCCGGAGGTCGTTCAGGTCGAACTGCTTGCCGGTGGCCACCTTCTCGGCCAGCCGGGCCGCCGAATCGTGGTCCGCCTTGCGCTGGACCTCCTCGACCAGGGACAGGACGTCGCCCATGCCCAGGATCCGGGACGCCATGCGGTCCGGGTGGAACGGCTCCAGCTCGCTCACGCCCTCGCCGCTGCCGAGGAACTTGATGGGCTGGCCCGTTACCGCCTTGACTGACAGGGCGGCCCCGCCGCGGGCATCGCCATCGGCCTTGGTGAGGATGACGCCGGTGAGCGGCAGGGCATCGGCGAACGCCCGGGCCGCGTTCACCGCGTCCTGCCCGGCCATGCTGTCCACGACGAAGAGGGTCTCGACCGGATCGACCTTGCCGCGCAGCTGGCGCAGCTCGTCGAGCAGCCCCACGTCCAGCCGGCTGCGGCCGGCGGTATCGACGATCAGGACTTCGAGCTGGTCCCGGCGCGCATCCGCCAGCGCGCGCTCGGCAATGCCGACGGGACCGAGGCTCGCATCCGCCGTGAGGAATGGCACCGTGATGGACCCTGCCAGCCTCTCCAGCTGGAGGATTGCGGCCGGCCGCTGCGTGTCCGTGCTCACCAGGCCCACGCGCTTCCCCAGCCGCTCGCGGATGAAGAGCGCCAGCTTGGCCGCCGTCGTCGTCTTGCCGGCACCCTGGAGGCCGGCAAGCAGGATCACCGCCGGGGGCTGGTGCCTGAGATTCAGCTCGGCCAGGCCATCGCCGAGCGTCCGGGCCAGCTCTTCGTGGATGATCCTGACGAACACCTGCCCCGGCGTCAGGCTGCGCAGGACGTCGGCCCCCATGGCCCGTTGCCTCACCAGCTCGACGAAGTCGCGCACCACGGGCAGCGCCACGTCGGCCTCGATGAGCGCGCGCCGGACATCACGGACGGCGTCCTGGATATTCTCCTCGGTCAGGCGGCCGCGGCCGCGGACCTGATCGAGCACGCCGCGCAGGCGGTCACTCAGGGTGTTGAACATGAAAGCAAGTCCCGTAGATGCCGGAGCCGCCGGTCCCGCGCCAATTGTATGCCGGGCGGGCGCCGCGCGTCCCCGCTGCCGGTGCCAGGGCCAGCGCCTTGACAGCCCCGCCGGACGATGGCCACCATGACGCTCTGCTGCCCGGATCCGGGGTCCTTCAAACTTGGCTGACGAAATCTCCGCAGGCCCATTGATCGGGCTGCTGGTCCTGCTACTGCTGATCTCGGCGTTCTTTTCCGGTTCCGAAACCGCCCTCCTGACGCTCAATCGCTACCGGCTGCGCCACCGTGCCCGCCAGGGCCACCTGGGCGCCCGGCTCGCCGAGAAGCTGCTTGCCCGCCCCGACCGCCTGATCTCCCTCATCCTCATCGGCAGCAACATTGCCAACACGCTGGCGACCTCGCTGGTCACCCTGGCGGCGCTCCGGATCGGTGGCCCGGGCGGCGTGGCGGTCGCCAGCATCGGTCTCGCCTTCGTCATCATGGTGTTCACCGACGTCATGCCGAAGACCGTCGGTGCCCTGCGATCCGAGCAGATGGGCCTGCCCGCCGCGGTGCTGTACTACGGGCTGCTCAAGGTCACGCTGCCCGTGGTCTGGCTCGTCACTGCAATCTCGAACGGGCTGCTCCGGCTGTTCGGCATCCGGGTCGATCAGTCGCTGCAGCACAATCTGACCATGGATGAACTGCGGACGATCGTCACCGACGCCGGCGCCCTGCTCCCCCGCCGCCGGCAGCGCATGCTCATGGCCATCCTCGAGCTCGAGGACATGATCGTCGACGAGATGATGATCCCCGACAACGAACTCGTGGGCATCGACCTGGACGACGACTGGCAGGCCATTGTCGACACGCTCACCCGGTCGCGCCACAGCCGGCTGCCCGTGTATCGCGGCAACATCGAGAACCTGTCGGGACTGCTCCTGGTCCGGTCGCTCGTTGGCATCATGGCAGGCACCCTCGACAAGCCGGCCATCGAGGCCCTGATGGTGGAACCCTTCTTCATTCCCGAAGGCACGTCCGTGCATGGCCTGCTGGGACAGTTCCACCGGTCCGGCCAGCGCACCGCATTTGTCGTCGACGAGTACGGCGACATCCAGGGCATGGTGACCATCGAGGACATTCTCGAGGAGATCCTGGGCGAGTTTTCGACCTCGGCGGATGCCGCGGAAATGGAGGTGCGCAAGGATCCAGCGGCCGACTCGTGGATCGTCAATGCCGGCATCAACGTCCGCGCCCTCAACCGCATGATGCACTGGCGGCTGCCGACGGATGGGCCGACCACGCTGAACGGGCTGATCCTGGAGCAACTCGAGGCGATCCCCGAGAAGGGCGCGATCCTCGTGCTGAATGGCTACAACGTCGAGATCCTGGCGACGGGGGAGAACGTGGTGAGCAGCGTGCGCATCACGCCTCCAGGGCCGGCATCATCGTCATGATGTCCCGCAGGTGGTCGGCGGTGGTTATGGCCAGTCCGTCGATCGGCTGCCTGGGCGCATTGGCCCGCGGAATGACGGCGCGGGTGAAGCCCACCTTGGCGGCCTCGCGCAGGCGCTCCTCGCCGTAGGCCACGGGGCGTATCTCGCCGGCGAGGCCGACCTCGCCGAACACCACCAGGCCGCGGGGCATCGGCCGGTCCCGGATGCTCGATATCGTGGCCAGCAACGCGGCCAGGTCGGCAGCCGGCTCCACGATGCGCACGCCGCCAACCACGTTGACGAACACGTCGTTCGTATGGGTGGCTATCCCGGCGTGCCGGTGCAGGGCCGCGAGCAGCAGCGTGAGGCGGTTCTGCTCGAGGCCGATGGCCACGCGCCGGGGCGGCCCGCCGCTGCCCTGGTCGGCCAGGGCCTGGACCTCCACCAGCAGCGGCCGGCTGCCCTGGTGCACGGCCGTTACCACGCTGCCGGGCACCGGCTCGCCCCGCTGGGACACGAAGAGAGCTGACGGGTTGCGCACCTCGCGGATGCCACCCTCGGACATCACGAAGATCCCGAGCTCGTTGGCGGCGCCGAACCGGTTCTTCACGGCGCGTAGCACGCGGTACCTGCTGCCCACCTCGCTCTCGAAATACAGGACGACGTCAACCATGTGCTCCAGCAGCCGCGGACCCGCGATCTGCCCGTCCTTGGTGACGTGGCCGACCAGGATCACGGCGATGCCGGACTGCTTGGCGAGGCGGACCAGGAGGCCTGCGCAGGTGCGCAGCTGGTTGGGCGAACCCGGGGTCGATGGCAGCAGATCCGTGGCCATCGTCTGGATGGAATCCACGATGACACAACCGGGCTTGGTCGCCTGGACCGCAGCCAGTACGTCCTCCACCCGGGTCGTGGCGATGGCAGCGACCGTGCCCAGGTCGACGCCCAGTCGCTGCCCGCGCAGGCTGATCTGCTGCAGCGACTCCTCCCCGCTTGCGTAGAGGGTTCCAGCCGGGGTCCCGAGCCGCGTCGCCGCCTGGAGCAGCAGGGTGGATTTGCCGATGCCGGGGTCGCCACCGAGTAGCACCACCGAACCCGGCACCAGGCCGCCGCCCAGGGTTCGATCGAGCTCGGCAAGGCCGGTGGACACCCGCGATACCGATTCGGTGCCCACGTCGGCGAGCCGCCGGACGGGGGATGCCGCCGCGGTCGCCGCAGTCGCCGCAGTCGCCGCGAGGGATCGTGGCGGACTGGTGGCGGGTTCCAGTGAATTCCATGCCCCGCAGGCGGGGCATTGTCCCTGCCACTTCGGCGCGGTGCCACCGCACTCGCTGCAGACGAAGGTCTTGTGGGCTCTGGCCATTGGATCCCCGGGTTTCAGACGGCGTGCATTGTGGGCGGCCGATCGCCCCATTTCGAGACGGAAAACCCGGCCATGGGGGCCAAAACCACCACCCAGTTCTCAACCCGGTCCGCCTGATCCGCATACTATTTTGTTATGTTCATCCGGGACAGTCAGGGAACCGGCCTGCCCAGCGTGGCCGCCCAGGCCGGGCTTTGCGCCGTGCTGGCCCTGTTCTTTGCGCTGGGCGGCGACCGGCTGGTTGGCATCGAGCGGGGCTTCTATGACCTGTGCCAGCGGCTCTCGGCTGCCGCGGCCGACGCGCCGGTGATCATCGTCCAGCCCGACGCCAACGCCGAAGATCTCTGGTCCCTGCCCCGCCTCGACGCACTCATCGCCGGCGTGCGGGCGGCTGGCGCCAGGGCCATCATTCCCGCCGCGCCGGCCCCGCTGCTCGCCGCCACGGACGAGATCAGCCGGCTGCAGTCGCTGCTCAGGCTCGAGGAGCGTGGCGGAGCCCTGGCGAACACCGCCGAGCCCGGCCTGCTCCGGCGCCAGCTGGCAGAAGCCGAGGCGCGCCTGGCACGGCAGCAGGGTATTGCGGCTGCCCTGCAGGCGGCCGGCAACGTGGTGCTCGGGCTGGCTACTGCGGACTACCGCCCCGGACTCCCGGTGGCCGGCGGGCCGTGCAGCCAGCGCGTTGCAGCGGCCAGCCCCGTCTTCGCCGGCGCCGCAGATGCCAGGCCACCAACGGCGGCCCTGGTCCCGCCGGCAACGGCACTCTGCGAGGCCGCCGCTGCCATTGGCCACGTCGCCCTCCTGACCGACCGTGACGGCGTGGTCCGGCGGGCAGCGCCGGTGCTCACCACGGAATCCGGCGCCGTGCCTCCGACCGCGCTGGCCGCCGTCAGGCTGGGGGGCGATGAGCCCCGGCGGAACGGCAACCTCGCCCGCTTCTACTCCGCGGAGCCCGGGACCCGGGGCTTCCGGGTCGTCACCGCCGCCGACGTCCTCGCCGGGCGCAACGTGGACGCCTTGCGCGATCACTACGTCGTCATCGGCAGCCCGGAGGCCGACGCGGCGCACCGCGTCCGCACGCCGATGGACGACCACTCCGGGGCCGCCGTCCTGATCGCAACGGACCTGGCCAATTACCTGTCGGGCGACCAGATCCGCCGGCCCGCCTGGGCCCTCTGGCTCGAAATCGGGCTCGCCCTGCTGCTGGCAGCCGGCACCGTGCTCAGCGGTCGCCTGCGCCTGCCCGTGGCCGCCGGCGCCGCCGTCGGCGGGATGCTGGTGCTGCTCCTGGCAGAGTACGTCCTGATCGCCGTGGCGGGCGTATGGCTCCACCTGGCGGGGCTGGCCCTCTTCTGCCTGACCGGCATGGCGCTCCTGCAATTTTCCGTGCAGCTCTCCCGCCAGTCCGGCACCGCATCCACGGGCGGCGGAGGAGCCCGCGGTGGCGGCGCCGCAGGTCCGGGCGAGGAACTGGACCTCGGCTTCTCCGTCCTCCGGCAACAGCCGACGACCGAGCGCACCAAGGCACAGCTCTATGAGCTGGCCATGGAGCATGGCAAGAAGCGCGACTACGCGAGGGCCGAGCGGGTCTTCCGCCACCTTGCTGCCCGCGACCCCGGGTATCGGGACGTGGCGGCGAAGCTGGAGAAACTGTCGGGCGCACGGGGCGGCGCTGCCCCGAAGGCGACCCCACGCAGCGACGGTCCCGGCGCTGCTCCTGGCCCCGAGCCGGCGGCGATCTCCCCGGCGGGGCGGACGCTCGGGCGCTATGAACTGGAGCGGGTCATCGGACGCGGCGCGATGGCGACCGTGTACCTGGGCAGGGACCCCACGATCAATCGCCGCGTGGCGATCAAGACCCTGCCCCTCGCCGAGGAGTTTGCCGACAACGACCTGGCCACGGCCCGCTCGCACTTCCTGCGGGAAGCGGAGTCGGCGGGACGGCTCAACCACCCCTACATCATCTCGATCCACGACGCCGGGGAGGACAACCGCGTCGCCTACCTGGCCATGGAGTACTTCGAGGGCAAGCCGCTCAGCCACTACGCCCAGCTGGGCCGCCTGCTGCCGCCAAAGGTCGTCTTCGAGCTGATGGCCCGGGCCGCCGAGGCACTGCACTACGCGCACAGCCAGAACGTCGTCCACCGGGACGTCAAGCCGGCCAACCTGATGTACGACATCACCTCGGACCGGCTCAAGCTGACGGACTTCGGGATCGCCCGGCTGACGGACTCCAGCCGGACGCGGACTGGCATCATCCTCGGCACCCCGTCCTACATGTCGCCGGAGCAGCTGTCCGCGAGCAAGGTGTCCGGCCAGACGGACATCTACTCCCTGGGCGTCACCATGTACCACCTGCTGACCGGGGCACCGCCGTTCCAGGCAGATTCGATTCCGCGCCTGATGGACAAGATCGTGCACCAGAAGCATCGCCCGGTTGCCGACATCCGCGACGACGTGCCGGCCTGCGCGGATGCGATCCTGGATCGCGCACTGGCCAAGAATCCGGGCGACCGCTACGACAGCGGCAAGGCGATGGCATTGGCCCTGCGGGAATGTTGTAGTACGTTTCCGTCGGACATCGTATGACCCTGCGAACCAAGTTCAACAACGTGCAGCTCTCTGATACCGGGAGGGTCAGGGAGCACAACGAGGATGCCGTCGGCACCAACGTCGACACGGGCCTCCTCGTGCTCGCCGATGGCATGGGCGGGTACAACGCGGGCGAAGTCGCCAGCGGGATCGCCGTCCGGACCGTGCTGGAACTCGTGCCCCCCGCCTGCGAACGGGAGGCGCGGAACGCGACGGACCCCGATACCAGCCTGATGCGCCAGACGATCATCCTGCGGGACGCCATAGCCCGGGCGAACCGGGTCATTCACCAGACCGCCCAGATGCAGCCCCAGTGCGAGGGGATGGGCACGACCATCGTGGCCTGCCTGTTCTACGACAATCGTGTCTCCATAGCCCACGTGGGGGACTCCCGGCTGTACCGCTTCAGGGGCAACCGGTTCGAGCAGCTGACCATGGACCACTCCCTGTTGCAGGAGCTGGTCGACAGGGGCTTCTACTCCCAGGAGGAAGCCGCCCGCTCCACCAACCGCAATTACGTCACCCGGGCGCTCGGCGTCGAGGCCACCGTGCAGGTGGAGGTCCAGGAACTGGACGTGCAGGAGGGGGACGTCTACCTGCTCTGTTCGGACGGCCTGCCCGACATGGTGGAGGACGAGGATATTCACTTAACGATCAGCACTTTTAGTGCTAATCTTCAAATGGCAGGTCAACAGCTGATCCAGCTTAGCAATGACCACGGGGGCAAGGACAATGTCTCGGTCATCCTCTCGCAGGTCGTCGAGCCATTTCCAGCCAAGGCCAGCGTCTTCGCCCAGTTTCGGCGCATGTTTCAGTAAGCCCAACTTCCAGAAGAACTGACAAGGCATTCCGGTCATGGCACGACTCATTCTGAGCCTCGACGGACAGGTTCTCGCCGAATACAACATGTCCAAGGAGCGGTACACGGTGGGCCGCCTCCCGGACAATGACATTCGGATCGACAACCCGACTGTCAGCGGCCACCATTCATTGGTCATCAACATCCTCAATGATTCCTTCCTCGAGGACCTGAACAGTACCAATGGCACCTACGTCAACGGTCGCCTGATCAAGAAGCACGCCCTGCAGAACGGCGACGTGGTGACCGTGGGCCGGCACCAGCTGCGCTTCGTCGATGGCTCGGCCGACGAGGAAGACGAGTTCGCGAGCACCATGGTGATCGAGCGCCAGGTCGGTGGCGCGGAGGCGCTGGCCAAGGCGGCGGCCGCGGCCGGCCTGAGTGCCGGCCTGAGTGCCGGCCTGAATGGCGGCCCGAATGGCGGCCAGGGCGCTGCCGCCGGCAACGGTGTAGCCAGCTCCCCGCCCCCGGCCCGGCCCGCGGGTGCCGAGCCGGCGGCAAAGCCGCTGGCCATGGCCAAGGTCCAGGTGCTGAATGGCTCGTTTGCCGGGCGCGAGATCACCCTCAACAAGGCCCTGACGACGCTGGGGCGACCCGGAGCCCAGGTGGTCGCGATCACCCGGCGCGCGGACGGCTATCACCTGGTGCAGGTCGAGAACAAGACGGAGAACCAGCCGCCCAGGCTGAACGGGCAGGCCCTGGGACCTCAGGCCCAGAAGCTCACGGACAACGACGTGATCGAGATCATCGGCATCAAGATGGGGTTCTTCCTCACCTAGGCAAGCGTGGCCGGGGCGGGCGCTGCCGGTACCGTCGCGCCATCCACCCGGACGGCGACACGGCGGTTGATGCCGGTCATCAGGGTCCACGGGATGGTCCGGGCGGCACCCGCCACGTCCTCCACCGTCGGGCCGTCACCCCAGAGCACGACCCGGTCGCCGGCCCTGGCGCCCGGCACGTCGGTCAGGTCGACAGTCAGCATGTCCATCGAGACGCGCCCGACGATGGGTGCCAGGCAGTCGCGCACGCCTACCGGCGTGCCCGCGCCCACATGCCAGGGATACCCGTCCGCGTAGCCTGCCGCCGCCACGCCCAGCACACTGCTTCGCGGTGCGACCCAGTGGCCGCCGTAGCCCACCCGCTGGCCCTTCCGCACCGCCTTCACCGACAGCAGGCGCGTCTCGAAGGACATGGCCGGCCGGAGACCGAGCTCGGGCGCCGGGCGGCCCCGCAGTGGCGAAGCCCCGAACAGCATGATTCCCGGGCGAACCCAGTTGCTGCCCGAATAGCGCAAGACGCCGCCGCTGTGGAATGTATCCGGCCACTGCAGTATCGCTGCCGAGTTCGCAATGCTCACATCACCGTCCCACGCAGCCAGCAGGCCGCTGAAGACCTGGAGCTGTTCCGTCGTCTCCGGGTCCGTGTGATCATCGGCGCACGCGAGGTGCGTCATCAGCGTCAGGGAGCGGACAGCCGCGGCACGACGCAGCCGTGCCACGGCCCGCGAAAATTCCGGCGGCGCGATGCCGAGCCGGCCCATGCCGGTATCGACCTTCAGCCAGCAGGCCATCGGAACCCTGATCGAAGCAGCCTCGAGGAGCGCCACCTGCTGGTCCGAGTGGACGACCACGTCGAGCTCGAGATCGGATGCGGTGCGCACCTCCGCCGCCGTGATGCAGCCACCAAGGATCACGAGGCGCTTGCGAATGCCTGCCTCGCGGAGCTGGACCGCTTCCTCGATGCGGGCCACGGCAAACGCATCGGCGTCCTCGAGGATGCGGGCGACCTGCACCAGGCCGTGACCGTAGGCGTTCGCCTTTATGACCGCGAGGACGGGACAGCCCGGCGCCAGCTCCCGGACCCGTTCGAGGTTGCTGCTGAGCGCTGCAGGCCGGATTACCGCAACCGCGGCCGGGGTCACTGAAAGTCCTCGATCTCGGGCGCGTAGTTCTCGAACTTGGTGAACTTGCCGAGGAAAGTCAGGGGA